>NZ_CP017770.1:3701740-4010219 GCF_001857945.1 Paenibacillus crassostreae | reverse complement strand
GACAAGTTGACCAACTTAGAACTTCATATGCTTCAGTTAGAGAAAGAAGTAAGAGATCTAAGTCCCCTACTCGAGCAATTGAAACCCGTGCAAGCAAAACGAATGATTTCGCAATTGTTGCCACAAAGTGCAGCCTGCATAGAAGCTTTAAAGCTCCTTCTTGATCAAGGACCCTTGTTATAACATCACTAAATTTGTTTTAAGGTAATATTATTTCATAGGAGGTACGTTAATGAATTCTAATTCCATGTTTGTACTTATCATCATTGCGTTTTTATTCTCTTTATGGGCTCAATTTCGTGTTAAAGGTACTTTTAATAAATGGGCTAAAGTACAGAACTCTAATGGAATAACTGGATATGAAGCTGCGCGTCGTATGCTAGATGCAAACGGTCTACAAGATATTCCAATTGAACCTGTTAAAGGTTCCCTAACCGACCATTACGACCCTATTCATAAGGTTGTCCGTTTATCCGAACCTGTATATTATGAAAATTCAATCTCTGCTGTATCTGTGGCTTGTCATGAAATAGGTCATGCCATCCAACATAAAGAAAGCTACCCAATGTTAGTACTACGCCATCGAATGTTTCCAGTCGTGAATTTTGCTTCTAACATAGCACCTTTCTTATTGATTGCAGGATTCATATTCTCTTTCACCAACCTTATTGGTCTAGGAATCATCTTCTTCTCCGCAGCAGTAGCATTCCAACTTGTAACATTACCAGTTGAGTTCAATGCTAGTAATCGCGCTCGGACTATTATGATTGAACAAGGTTTTATTTCTAACAATGAAGAACGTGGTGTTGCAAAAGTATTAAATGCCGCTGCACTCACATATGTTGCTGCTGCTGTAATATCACTTCTCGAATTGATTCGATATATCATGATCTTCACAAGTAATCGCGACTAACAAAATGGGATATCATCAACACAATAACTAAAAAAAAGCAAGTCAAGGTAATTACCTTGACTTGCTTTTTTATCATCAATCATTATCTGTATTTTATTCACAATCTCCACGATGAAGATCGAAATATTGAAGTAAAAAATTGCGAAATGCCTGGGCAACCAATGGAAGTTTATCATCTGATCTATGAATTAAGCCAATTGTACGTGTAACTTTAGGTTCAGATATTCTAACGCGCGAAGGTTGAAGTGGATTACTTTGAAAAAAAGCCATCTCAGGTAATAAACTAACACCCATTCCAGCCGCTACTAAACCACGTATCGTATCCGTTTCTTCACCTTCAAAAGCAATCTCAGGCGAGAATCCAGCTTCACTACATGCTTGCCATACAATAGGACGTAATGAGTAACCTTCACTAAACAGAATAAATTTATCATCTTTCAATTGATTTAAATGAATAGATTCCTCTTCAGCCAAAGTATGATTAGGCGGTAGAATGGCGAATAACTCTTCAGTCAGAACAATATCACCTTTAACTTGGTCATGTTTCTCCGGAAATGGCGATATAAAAGCGAGATCAACTTCAGACGAAATAACGTCACGTATTAGTGATGGGAACATCCCTTGTTTAAACCTGAATTTCACATTAGGATATTCCTTTTTAAATTCTGATACGACAGTAGGGATCAAATGTATACCTAAACTATGAGGAAAAGCGATACGGATCTCTCCATGTTCTGGATTAAGAAATTCGTGAACCTCAGCTACAGCCTGATCTAACTCTTTCATAAGACTCTCTACCCTTTTACAGAATAAGTGTCCTACAGGTGTTAATTGGAGATTTCTCCCCTTTTGTATGAACAAATCAACACCAAGTTCTTGCTCTAGTTGATGAATTTGCCTGCTCACAGCGGACTGAGCAACATGTAGTTCTTCTGCCGCTTGGGTAACATGCTCTTTCTGTGCAACTTTCATGAAATATTGCAACTGTCTAAGTTCCACTCCGGTTATCGCTCCAATCTAGAATGTGTTCATAATCTAAATTTATCTTCTCTTTCTAGTAAGTCTAATCAGGAGCCCATAGACAAAGAATCCACCAATTAACCCACCAAAGTGGCCTAACCAATTGACATTCGGAGAAATGAAGGAGAATACAATTCCAAAAATCAACATGGCATATAATGTTTTCCTTGAAGAGTCATCTATTATTCTCCGTTGGAAAATCGCTATATACAGAAAGGCTCCATAAACCCCATAGATCGCACCTGAAGCACCAACAGATAATAACAACTCGCCAACACGATTATAATATGCCACGGTCAACACATTTCCGATAATCCCACTCAATACATACAAGATCACGTATCTCCACCATCCCAATAGACGTTCTAGAGGAGGTGCAAATACCAATAAAGCAAAACAATTAAATAATAAATGTTCAAATCCATGATGAAGGAACATGGAAGAAATATATCTCCATCCTTCTCCTTCGTTGAGTAATGCTCCAAATCGAATTAATGTCATTGTATTGGTGGAACCACCATTAAAAGACAAGACCAGGAACATAATGATGTTAGCAATAATCAGCAAAGTCGTGACTGGATAGTATTTTAAATAACTTCTCCAATCCTCATATCGAATAAATATCATTACATTCTTCCTTTTCTGTTTACTTAGATATCTTAAATATTGGAAATATTATCTTAAGTAGATTATAATAACATTGGTAGTTCACTACTAAATATCTTTATCAAGGAGGAATATCACAATGTCTCAAGAACGCACAGGTGTAGCTACAATTCATGGAACACCGATTACATTGATCGGTCTAGAATTAAAAATAGGTGATTCAGCTCCAGATTTCACGGTTAGCAAAACCTTAACCGATGAAGTATCACTGAAAGATTATGCTGATAAAATTAAATTAATCAGTGTTGTTCCATCACTTGATACAGGAGTATGTGACGCGCAAACTCGCCGTTTCAACGAAGCAGCAGACCAACTAGGTGACAACGTAGTCATTCTTACAATCAGTATGGATCTTCCATTCGCTCAGGCACGTTGGTGCGGTGCATCAGGTGTTGAACGTGTGGTGACACTGTCTGACCATAAAACAGCTTCATTCGGTGAAGCTTACGGTGTATTAATCAAAGAATTACGTTTAGACATGCGTTCAATATTCGTCTTAGATAAGAACAATAAAATTACTTATGTTCAGTATCTACAAGAGATGACAGAACATCCAAATTACGAAGATGCATTAGAAGCAGTTAAAGCGCTTCTGTAATTTATAACTAACAAAGTTAAACTTATCTTTTCTATATTTTAAATAGCGGGAGAAAGAGATCATCTTTCTCCCGCTATTTTTAATAATATAAAAATGCCTATTGATGGAATTTCTATTCGATAACTTTATATTTAGCTAATTTCTTGTCTAGTGAAGTAAACAAATGAATAATATATCGGTAGTTAGCTCCTAAATCACCTAATGATCCTCTGGATGCCGAATATATATCCACTGCACTACGAACTGGAGTAACCGCAAGTACAGAAACTGTAATATCAACCGTACGGCCCATAGCAGTCCTTTTCTCTAGAATAATCTCTCCAACCGAGTGTACTTCATGTAATACTTTGTAACCAGGTATTTTCTTAAGCGTGGACGTAATTTCTTCCCATGCCTTGTCTTTCGATAAATTGTAATAGCGCGTTTTCATTTTAGGATCTTTCGCTCGGTCACTCGTTCCTTCTTGACTCCTTATGACCCCCATTAGAACTCTCTTTAACGACAAGACCTTTCCCCCTTTATGTAATCCATCAATACTTACTAGTTTAACATTGAACGCTTAAGAACAAAAGAGGTACAATCATAGTTTCTCGAATCAATTTCATAATTACGCAAGCCTATTTAAATGCAACTATATATTGACAGAACGAATAATTCTAATCAATATATAGTCCTTATTTGAGTTGCATAGGCGATTATGAAATTGATTCTCTGATATAAATAAAAAAGTATTTGAATGTCGTAGAATGTTCGACATTCAAATACTTTAAAAATCTTACTTATTGGAAAAATAAGAATCCCGCTTATGCCGTCCGATCAAATTGCCTTCTGAACCTGCAGTAGCAGGTGGGTGATTTCAGAATTGCTTTTGAAGTCCCCATGTCATATAGACAGGGCGTTCCAGCCACTCTTCTTATTAATCTCCCTAGACATCATCATTGGTTCAAAATAACGATCAATCGAGGCGAACATCGCAGGATGTGTTCTTATTATAATCCCAATGTTTAAAAAAGTAAACTCAAATGAAGCCGTTTTCACACTCCATTTTCTTCTAATTCCACCGCTTGTTTCTCTTCTTCTATTAATCTTAAGCGCTCTGCTTGCTCCTGCATCTTGAGGAAGGATCCATAGAAGTTAAAGAAGGACCATAACGCTATTAAAGAAACAATAAAGAAGAAAATCAATACAGGATAAAGTGTAGCTACGTACAACAGCATCCCACTACCTAACACAGTTGCAATCATACGGAATGGTCTTATGACTGTTAAAAGAATTGCATTTTTTATAATCGTAAATATACCCATGTGATAATGAACAACCATTGAGAAGAAATTAAACATTGATACAAATAAAATGATGAGCAACAATAGCATAACTCCGCCAACTAGCTGCAAGTTATTAAAGTTCATGTACACTTTAAAATCTACCCACATCACTACAAATAGCAATGTATAAAAAATACCGCCAATCATACTTTGCTTATAATTTTCTTTGTATCCAGTAAAGAATGTTCGAAAGATAGGAACTTCTGAATCTCCCATGACCCATTTACGTACGACTGCAAATAAAGCCGAAATAGCTGGAAATAATGTAAACGGTGCCAATATACCCAATCCCCAATTTAATACCACATGATCGTTACTAGTCGCCTCAACTTGATACAACATAAATTTCAGCAATAATACAAATAGAAATGGTATAGAAGTGACGAGCCACAATATATTCGTATATGCAATTCGTGTAATCCATTCCGTAATTCTGTATATGCCTCCCATTGCGCCTTTAAATTCCAAAAAATACTCCTCCTCTAAAAAGATGCTTGTATATATTAATATACCGTATTTCATACTTACAATACCAGTGCCTAATTTGCGAAGTATAGGTAGGTGTCTAAACAAGCTTGAAATAATCACATAGAATATACCGTAAACCAAGTGATTAATACTAAAGGAGGTATTTCAATGTCTGTACCTATGGGATATGGTGCTTTTACTTCTACAGGAGCTATCTTGGTTCTATTCATATTGTTGGTTATCATTACACGTGCATTCATTCTCTAATGTACTGCAGTAAAAATAGTTTATATTAAGTTACAAAAAAGGCGAAGTGTATTTACACTTCGCCTCCTCATTATATACATAATCGATATTTCACAATTATTCGAAAGAGCTATCTGGACGTTTTGCTGGACGGCTAGTGCTGCTACTTGGACGTGGTTTACTACTACGCGCTGAAGAATCACGACCAGCTCCACCATCTTTGTAGTTACTCTTACCAGCATATCCACCACGGCTTCCGCCACCACTACTGTCACGATCACGACGATAGTTACTGCTTCCACCTGAACCACCTGAACCACCTGAACCTGAAGTACTAGCACTACGTGAGCCATAACTTCCTGATGGCTTACGACCACTACGGATATCCGGTTTACGACGTTTCGCACGCATTGGATCTTCTGGTGTCAACTGAATTTCAGTATCCTTTTTCTCACCTGTTAGTAACTTCATAGCTGCAGTTAACAATTGAACTGAATCATATTGATCCAACAATTGAATTGCAATCCCTTTGTATTCGTTCAGATCACCATTCTCAACCGTTTCAAGCAATCTTTCAGCTGTAACGCGTTGTTTACCTTCAATAGCCTCAGCCATCGTCGGAAGTGGTTTACGAGCAATACGGTGACGTGTAACACGTTCGATAAAGTGGAAATGATCCATTTCACGTGGAGTTACGAATGACCAAGCGGTACCTTCTTTACCTGCACGACCTGTACGGCCGATACGGTGAACATAACTTTCCGGATCTTGAGGTAGATCGAAGTTGATTACATGCGTTACGCCAGATACATCCAGCCCGCGTGCTGCAACGTCTGTTGCAACCAACACATCAATACTGCCATCACGGAATTTACGCATAACTGCATCACGTTGGTTCTGCGATAAATCGCCATGTAGTCCGTCTGCTGAATATCCACGTTTTTGCAATGCTTCTGACAATTCGTCTACACGACGTTTCGTACGACCGAATACAATTGCTAGTTCAGGGGACTCCATGTCGATAAGACGGCTAAGTGCTTCAAACTTTTGACGTTCAGGAACTTCAATGTAAGCTTGAGCAATTAGAGGAGCGCTGACATGCTTAGGAATAACCGATACATGTTCAGGATTGTTCAGAAATTGTTGTGCAAGTTTCTGAATGTTAGCTGGCATTGTCGCGGAGAAAAGCATCGTTTGGCGTTCTACTGGAACAAGCTTCAGGATAGATTGAATATCTTCCATAAAGCCCATATCTAGCATTTCATCAGCTTCATCCAATACAACCGTTTGAACATCACTCAAGCGAATTGTTTTACGATTGATATGATCCAATAGACGACCAGGTGTACCAATAATGACCTGCGGCTTATTTTTAAGGGAACGAATTTGTCTGCTAATGTCTTGTCCACCGTAAATCGCCAATGAACGAATTCCCTTAAAGCGAGATAACTTACCAATTTCTTCAGATACTTGGATGGCAAGCTCACGAGTTGGCGTCATGATTAAAGCCATAATTTTCTCTTCTTCTTTAGCAATCTTGGAGATCAAAGGTATACCAAATGCTGCGGTTTTACCTGTACCTGTTTGTGCTTGACCAATTAAATCTCTTCCTGTCATAGCGATAGGAATCGCTTGATCCTGGATTGGTGTGGATTCTTCAAATCCTAGTTCCGTAATGGCCTGAAGAATCTTTGGCTCTAAACCAAATTCTGCAAATGTTTTCAAATAATTCATACTCCTTTTATATAGTGGACATTCCACTGTGTTCAAAGTGGACATTCCACATTCATCTCTGTATTCTTAAGTAGCGGCATACATTTATAGGGTAGCCATACATGCCACAAAATATTGCATGAACTAAAAGTAAGTTCATAGCGCTAATCGGGATATAACCAGTCAAATGACTAATGGGTTATTATTTTACCGAAATAATCGAAAATAATACTATTGTACAACCCTACTCAAGAACATCCAATATATTATATCACACAACGATTTGGTATTACTACTACAATAGCAGAAGTTTAAATAAATATTTACTTTAACATAACATCAAAGGTGGGTTCATTTTGTTGAAAAAATTTTGGAACATATTAGTTATCATCCTTGGTGCAATCACAATTGCATGTGGTTTTAACCTATTCCTGATTCCTCATCAGCTGCTAAGTGGTGGAGTTTCTGGGTTATCCCTTCTCATTAGTTATTTCAGCAATTGGGATGTTAGCATTCTGTACTTGTTCGTTAACATTCCTATATTAATGATTGGATGGTTTAAATTAGGGAAAAGGTTTATTGGATTAAGCATTCTTTCCGTCGCTGCAACCACATGGTTCATCGCTGTTATACCCGTTAATTTAGTCGTGACCGATATGCTACTAGCTAGTGTATTCGGCGGTGTGTTAATAGGAATTGGTAGTGGATTATCATTTCGTGTAGGTGGATCCACTGGTGGCTTTGACATTATCGGTTCACTTGTCACACGTACATATGATTTCCCTGTAGGGAATGTTCTCGTGGGTATGAATGCTTTAGTTATTCTTGCTGCAGGTTATTTCAATGACAATTGGAATATCGCCTTAGCTTCTATGGCATCGATGTACATTACCGGTAAGGTGCTGGATCTGATTCATATTAGCCATGTCAAAGTAACTGTCTATATTATTACCAATCACACTGAGGAACTTCTTTCCAAATTGCTTGTGATCCCACGTGGTGTAACCTTAATTAAAACTGAAGGTGCTTTTTCCCATGTGTCCCGCGATATGTTAATGACTGTAACTACGCGATACGAGTTAGCAGAGCTGAGAAGCATTATAAAAAAAGCTGATCCCAATGCATTTGTTAATATTGTGGAAACCGTTGGTGTAATGGGTTCCTTCCGCAGAAGGTGATTTTTAGGAATAGAAGTGTCATCTCGTTATAATTATGATATATTTAGTTTGTACGGTTCCAATTTTTCACCAAAGGTTTCTGCCTCACTCTTCATGCTTAGGCACTAAAGACTTTTCCGATTCATTACTCAAGAAATTGTAGTGGTAAAGAATTCGAAGGAGGAAGGGTGATAGATATGGAAATGGAATCGGTAAAATTGTCCGACATTGTAATGCGTTGGTATCCAGACATGATGCCGTTCTTAAAACAAAATGAGCTCAATTTACTCATTATGCTACGTGATGGATTTCATTTCCTAGAACCAAATGATGCTATGGAGATCATCCAATTCAGCATCTGTGAACACCAGAATTCAGCACAACTTCATTAATCAAGATACGCAGATTCCGATGCCACCTTATTCTCTTTTTTAAAGGGAATAAGGTGGCATTTTAATTACATCCATATTTTAGGTGGAAGTTATAGGCAGTAGAGGATATTATATATTTTTTTATTAAGAAATACACAAATATGTTACAATCCTGTTCTTTCTAACTTTCTAGTGTTCTATATAATTATAAATAGAGAACATATAAGGAGAGAGAGAAAATGAACATCATTTGGGCATTATTGTTAATGG
The DNA here is from genome assembly GCF_001857945.1 of Paenibacillus crassostreae. Lineage (NCBI taxonomy): Bacteria > Bacillati > Bacillota > Bacilli > Caryophanales > Paenibacillaceae > Paenibacillus > Paenibacillus crassostreae. The sequence continues at coordinate 4,001,472 of NZ_CP017770.1, read as the reverse complement.
TCGTAGGCAGTACAACAGATATTCACACAGATCATCATAAGACGGTTAACAATCTGACATCATCTATTTATTCTATTATCACTGAGTCACAACCAATCAACACAAACATTACACTGGAAAAGACGCCACAAGATGGTGCGAACTCTTCGATTAAGGTTGATCCACAACTAGACGCTCCTATCGTTAAAGGAATTTATGTCACAGCCTATAGTGCCGGTGGTTCACGTATGACTGAACTACTTGAACTTATCGATTCAACTGAGCTTAATGCGATGGTGATAGATATTAAAGATGATGCTGGGTATATTACATATAAAACGAATAACCCGACTTTACAGAAGTTGGGCGAACCTAAACCATTTATCGGAGATATTCAACTATTGATGGAGCGACTTCAGAAGCATGAAGTGTACCCTATTGCTCGTATCGTAGTCTTCAAAGATACCATTCTCGCTGAGAAACAGCCGAAACTATCATTCCTAAAAGGAGATGGAACACTGTGGAAGAATGGCAATGGTGATGGGTTTGTGAATCCCTATAGTCAAGAAGTGTGGGATTATAATATCGAGCTTGCTAAAGAAGCGGCAGCACTTGGTTTTAAAGAAATTCAATTTGACTACGTTCGTTTTCCCGAAGGTTTTGAGAAACGCGCAGACTATTTGACGTATACAAAAAATGAAAAGACTCGTTCAGATATCGTTTCTGATTTCGTAGAGTACGCTCGTCAAGAGCTCACACCACTAGGTATACGTGTATCAGTTGATATTTTTGGATATGCAGCTTCTGTTCCTACGGCTGAGGGTATTGGCCAGGATTTCGTGAAGATTTCCGAAAATGTAGATGTAATTGCTCCTATGGTGTATCCAAGTCATTACTCTACAGGTTGGTACGGAGCAACAAATCCAGATAAAGAACCCTATAACGTCATCAAAGGTTCTATGGTGGACACTCACAAAAAGCTAGAGCCACTTGGAGATCAAAAACCAATCATACGACCTTGGATTCAAGATTTCACAGCCAGCTGGCTTGGAAGCGGACATTACACGAAGTATGATAAAACTGAAGTGGAAGAACAGATTCGAGCGCTGAAAGATATGGGAGTTCACGAATATCTATTATGGAATGCAAATAATCGTTATAGTAAAGATGTTATCTATAAATGAAACCTACAACAACCATTGCAGACAAATTCAAACAATTGCTAGTTATATTACTTCCCATCTTAATTACACAGATAACGTTATCAGCAATTACCTTTTTTGATACTAACATGTCTGGTAAGTTCAGTTCTATTGACCTCGCTGGAGTTGCTATTGGATCTAGCCTTTGGGTTCCCATTCAGGTAGGTCTTACTGGGATTCTATTAGGACTTACTCCTATAGTTTCACATCTAGTTGGCAATAACCAGCGAAACAATATTGCTTACCATGTCATACAAGCACTTTGGCTATCATTTATTCTTGCACTATTAGTCTTACTTATCGGATCATTTGTTGTGCCGCCCATATTAGAAGGAATGAATTTAGCTGATAATGTTCGTCATGTCAGCTTTCAATACCTATTAGGTATTTCTATCGGAATTATCCCATTATTCGGTTATACGGTGCTACGTTGTTTAATCGACGCACTCGGAGAAACACGAATTTCAATGATCATCACGCTAATCTCCTTGCCAATTAATGTCACACTAAATTATGCATTGATATTTGGTAAATATGGATTTCCTCAAATGGGTGGCGCGGGTGCTGGTGTTGCCTCTGGAATTACATACTGGTGTATCTTTATCATTGCATTATGGTTTGTTCACCGTAAACACCCATTTGCCAAGTTAGGTATTTTTCGAAAATTACATTTCATTTCTTTTAGATCTTGGAAAGAGCTTCTAAATATTGGCGTTCCTATCGGCTTTTCTATTTTCTTTGAAACAGCTGTATTCGCCGCGGTAACCCTATTAATGTCACAATTCAGTACTGCTACGATTGCAGCGCATCAAGCTGCTTTAAATTTTGCTACTACGTTATATATGATTCCATTAAGTATTTGTATGAGCCTTACGATATTAATTGGTTATGAAAAAGGAGCTAACCGCAATAAGGATGCCAAGCAATATGCTATTATTGGTATTAGCTTCGCAGTAGCCTTATCTCTATTGACGGCTATTATTCTTATATTCGCTAGTAAACCAATTGCGTCTCTTTATTCGGACGAAGCTCATATTATCGATCTTATCCAGCATTTCTTAGTCTATGCGATATTCTTTCAAATATCCGATGCGATCGCAACACCAACACAAGGTGCATTACGAGGATACAAAGATGTAACACCAGCTTTTCTTATTGCATTGTTGGCTTATTGGATTATTGGACTCCCTGTAGGATTTATCCTAGCTAATTATACGAACCTTGGACCTGATGGTTATTGGATTGGTCTAATTACCGGCTTAGCTATTGGAGCGATTCTACTACTTAGACGTCTAATGAGTATTCAGCGAAAATTCGCATTAGTAACAAGCGATTAATTCAGTAGCACATTTTTATTTGTTTGCTTGCCGGATCTCTTGATATACCTAGGAAGGTATGTTATCGCGCCTATGTCGTTCCACCGACATAGGCGCTATTTTTTTGAACAAGGATTGTCTTTGTCACAAAAGTTAAAGTTTTTTAGTTATATATGTATGTGAAGGAGGTTTCGTATGAATAATTTACAGCAGAATGATTTGGATATGAAGTTGATATTAGACAATATTAAGCAAGGAGATAAGCAATCTTATTCTGTGGTTATACACCGTTTTCAAAGGAAAATATATTTGTACTGTTATTATCTATTGAAGAATCAAGAAGAGGCTGAGGATGCTACTCAAGATATTTTTATCAAAGCACTAGATCATATTAACAGTTTTACTTATACTAATTCACTCTCTTCATGGCTATACAAAATTGCTAAAAATCACTGTACTGATCTAATTAAGAAGAGAAACAAAGAATATGAATCATTAAAAAAGTATCAGGTGAACAAACAACAAGAACAGGAACATACATATTCGGAGTTTATTGATGAGTGTTTAGACAAGCTCAATTTAGAAGAAAGGCAAATCTTACTCTTACGATCTCTTGAAGAGTACAGTTACGATGAGATGGCTTTCATTATGGGGCTTAAACCAGCCACTCTCCGAAAAAAATATGAACGTATTCACAAAAAATTAATTCACGAAAAAAAACTAGGAGGAAAAAAACATGAAGAATCATACCGATTTGGAAGTTAATGAAATCATAAAGCTAAAAAAGTTAATTTTAGAAACACCAGTTGAAGTTAATTTAACTGATCGTATCATGGAACGTTATGATAAAAATACTATGAATACTATAAGAGTTACTCATCAGCGAAAGGGTTGGCGTAGGGCACTGGTAGTTATTGCGGCAGCTATTAGTATTTTCACTGTTGTAACAGCTACTGGGTTTATTTCACCGACGTTGGCAGCTTCCATTAAACAGATTCCAGGGATGGATAGTATATTTCAATTGGCTGGTGATCTTGGTTTGAAAGCTGCAGATGAAAAAGGGCTTTTTACCGATCCTAATGCAAGCGATACTCATAATGGTTTGACAGTACAGGCAACGGTTGTAGCGTTCGATGGTACTCGTGTATCGATCGGAATCAAACGTAAAGTTTCAGATAAAGATTTGTTTGAGAAAAGTTTAATAGAATCAATTAATGGCGCAGTTGTCTCCATTAAAGGGCAGTCTTTTAAATCCTATTCGACTACAGGGGGAGGTAATCTCACAGGTGTTGCTTTGAAACCGAGTCCGGATGCAAATGCAATGATCTTGGAATTTTCAGATCTGAGAAATCAAGGGGGGGGAAGCCTTCCCACAAAAATTTGAAATCTCTTTGGATTTAGAAGTCTCGGGAATTCAAGATCCATTTAAATTGAATATTCCAGTAGAAATGAACACCAAGAACAATGTAGTTCTTACCCCTTCCATAAGTCGTAAATATGAGAACATAAATTTAAAGCTTGAAAAAATTGAACTTACACCAATTACAACTAATCTAACTACTCGGTTAGAAGTGCCCAAGAATATGAAGATTTCATCGTTGGAACCTCGAAATTCGATTGGCTACCATTTATTTAATGAGCAAGGAGAACAAGTGCATATAACTGGCGGTCAGGGATCTAGTGCAACGAATGGCAATGTTTTAATCATGGATACTCGATTCGAACCTTTTGCATCCATTCCTAAATCAATAACTTTAAAACCATATCATCATGTTTATAAAGATAACACTACTGAATTCGAGATGGGCGCAGATGGACATATAAAAGTAGAGTATATTCCCGAGTTAGAGATAACCATACCTGTGACCCCTAAATAAAGGGACAATTATATGCAAGAAGCAATAAAAATCATCTATACACTAACAAAGCAATTAACAAGTAATATTAAAAAATAAAATGAGAAGGCATCCACTTGAAAATTGGTGCGCCTTCTCTTTCTTAATCTATTAAAACAAACAGAATGACTCAAATACATAGTTTAGGTTTTAACGTTTCCTCCGCATCTTCTGCTTTTCGAGCGCCTCTAGCTTTTTTAAAAAGTCATTCTTCATCGATCATCACGAATACCTGCCTGGATTTGATAAGTTTATTATACGAAAACAGGCATCAATCGCACAAATAGATCGTGTGAATGATGCCTGAAAACCGGAATCACGTATTAAGTTCGAAGTAGCGAAGAGAACGGAATTGTCCTGAAGAAGCGGTAGCGTTCGCCTTTGCCCTCGGATTTCATCCGCTATAGTGGGTATACAATCAAGAAATCTGAGGGCAACAGCGATCGTAAGGAAAATCCGTTATCGTAGCGGTCACACTAACAACTGTTTCTGGACTTTTTCAGTGATCTTCCCGCAAGTGGCGACTTTTTTTAAAGTTTCCATCTTACGGGTCAAAGTTCATTATTAGTGTTTATTGAGAAAGACGTGCTGCCAATTCATACAACTCCATATTGAAATCTTTCTTACTGTTAACAACCTTATCTATATCTGTAAGAACAAGCTCATTTTTAATGATCCCACAAGCTTTATCGGATTCACCTTTAATTAGCATACGTACCGCAAAATCACCTAAACGACTTGCCAAGTTACGGTCTGCAGGCGTTGGGGTACCTCCGCGTTGAATATGACCTAAGACAGTTACGCGAGGTTCTAATGTCGAACAACGCTCAACTAGTTGTTTAGCCACGTCTTCACCCTTACCCGCGCCTTCAGCAACAACTACAATACTATGACGTTTGCCATGAGCGAAGTTCTGCTCCATTCGAGTTGCAATTTCATCCATATCGAAAGGAACCTCAGGGACAAGAATGGTCTCAGCCCCAGATGCCAATCCAGCATACAATGCGATATCACCACAGTGTCTGCCCATAACTTCTACAATCGATGAACGTTCATGAGATGACATTGTGTCTCTTAGTTTATTAATCGCATCCACGACAATACTTACGGATGTATCAAATCCTATCGTGAAATCCGTAAATGAAATATCATTGTCAATCGTACCAGGTAATGCCATGGTATTAATGCCTAGCTTACTCAATTTATTGGCACCATGGTATGAACCATCTCCACCGATGACTACCAAACCATCAATTCCATGCTTACGTAAAATATCTGCACCTTTTTGTTGACCTTCTGGAGTCATAAATTCTTTACATCTAGCTGATTGCAGAACAGTTCCTCCGCGTTGAATAATATCACCAACACTGCGTAGATCCATTGAGAATATATCGTCATTTAAAAGTCCTTGGTATCCTCTTTGAATACCATACACCTCTAATCCATGATAAAGACCACTACGAACCACTGCACGTACTGCTGCATTCATACCTTGTGAATCTCCACCACTTGTTAATACTGCAATTTTTTTGACTGACATGATTTTTTCCTCCTAAAAGTTTATGAGCATTACTTCCTGCATTACTTCGAATAAACTACATCGGAAGCATGATCTAAGTTTATGAGCATTACTTCCTGCATTACTTCGAATAAACTACATCGGAAGCATGATCTAAGTTCACTTGTATAAATATTTACGAATCCATTGACTATTCATGAAGAAGAAGATCCGGCTTAGGGGGCTTCCTTTCATCAATCGCTTTGATGCGGAAACCACTTCTTGTTGTACACTAACTTTGGGATCAGATAAATAGATGGCTAATAGTCCTTCGATGATCATTCGATGAAAAGGAGTTGCAGGAATTAATTTAACATCATTCCTTGCAGAATCTGCAATCATAATGATTCTTCGCAACATGGTTTCAGAATCACTATAATAGTTGCAAAAATTCAGGTCTCCGCCTAATCGATCTTCTTCCTGATCAATCAAATAATCAAGCAAGATGTGTAAACAGCAAAGATGTGGAAAATAAGCTTTATGAATTGATGCTGCATCATTATCGGATAAACCAACATTCGATGCAGCAAGAAACAACATAAATATAGCTAATGTAGATCCGGTAGCAGCAGCAAATTCTTGCCATTCTAATTGTGGCGCTCGATGCTTCTGCTTTGACCACCAGTTCAGAAGTTCAACTTCTCTTCTCTCTGGATCAATATGCTTGTATACCTGTAAATCTGTATACAGGCAAGCTAGATCACTTATGTAAGGTTGTACTACACTGTATGCAGGAAGCATTACAATACAACTCTGACAAGTTTCGACTAATTTATAAAGATAACCGCCATCATCCACTTCCTGGTGCAATGCATAATAATTCTGTTGCTCTGCCCGTGGATCAATTGCATCCAACATAGATTGATGGAGTAATTTGAAATCCGCTGGATCCATGGAAGTACTTCGATCACATAAATTATCAAGGTAATCACTGATCGTCTGATAAGAAACGATTAGCCTAATTAATACACTTCGTTCCGGTTGATGGATCGCTGCATATACAGCACCACCCTGACAATGAAACTGTTTCGTATTGATACTAGCAAGTGCTTGCATCCTTAGTTCTGGATCAGGTATTTCAGCTGCCAATTTTCGCCAACCACTCAGTTCTGCACGTACTTCCGGTAAAATATGTTTATATACCCGGCCCATTAAACTTAGTGGATTACGAGGAACTTGATTTAGGCGTTGCTCATGATTACTCAATGACGGTGCCTCCATATGCGTATCTACATAATTAAATCAAATCATCATTATTATAATATGTACTATCCTTTTGTACAAATAAACTAAGTCACTTTTCTGAATTTTTCAGAAATTAAATTTAGAATTTTGTCGAAAATCTAACTAATCACACCTGAACTTAACTTCATATGATATACTATCGGTACTTTATAACCTTAACATCATTAAGGAGATTTAATCCGATGTCTATAGATGAACCACTTTCTTGGAAAAGACTCTTCATTTTTTTTATACCTTTAGGCATTTCAGCTTCTCTTGTCACCATATCACACGTCATCATTAATGGTACATTAGCCAGAGCAGCAGATCCTGAAACAGTAATTGCTAGTTACGCGATCGCTGGTAGTCTTCTGACCATTACTGAACGACCTTCCACCTTATTAAGACAGACCTGCTCAGCTCTAGTGAAAGATCGTATATCATTTCAAGCCCTAAGTTATGTAACCAAAGTATTTCTAGCTTTCGTTATGCTGATTGGTTTCCTAATCGTATACACACCCGTTGGTCATGGGATCTTCAAGTATTTGTTCGGAGTTGATGCAAGCCTATTATCATCAGTTATTGACGTATACCAGATTTTAATGTTTGTTAGCATTTTCTCGGTGATTCGTAATATATATCAGGGTGTCATCATTAGTCATAATCGGACAAAATGGTTAACTATTGGCATGGCTATTCGACTCGCCAGTATGTATTTCCTGTCACTGTACTACGTTATATCTGACAATATTACAAGCGGACGTGTAGGTGCAATCATTTTCTTAGTGGGGATGATGGTAGAATCTGCTGTGAGTTATTGGGAAGGGCGTAATATCGTTAGAACTATGCCTAAGAAACAAGACGAGCATATTATTGAGACTAAAGGTCATGTATTTCAGTTCTATAAGCCCTTATTACTTTCTTCCTTTGTCGCCATGTTTATTGGCCCCGTAATTAATGTCATGCTTGGTAGAACAACTGGAATCTTTTTGGCTATCTCAGCTTTTGCCGTTGCAAGTAGCTTGATGCAATTAATGATAAGCTTCTTCACTTACATGCATCAGATTGTTCTGAACTTCTATAATATTGATGCACAGTTAGTCAAAAAATTCGCACTCGCCATTGGTTTTATCCCATTCTCATTGCTTGTTAGTGTGGCGTATACACCACTTGGCCCTTGGGCACTTGAACATATGATGAATGTCAAAGGAAACCTGCTTACAGAAAGTTTGCTTACATTACGCTGCTTCGCGCTTTATACACTAGTTATGCCTTGGCTTGATTATGGCAATGGATTAATTCTGCTTCGTGGTCAGACCAAGACGATGTTCCGTTCTCAAACTGCAAATGCAGTATGCACCATAATTGTCTTGTTCATTCTAACTTTCATCTTTCCTGGATGGAACGGGATGGTTGGAGCGCTCTCCCAATCCTTTGGTTTACTAGCGGAAGCGATCATTATTTGGATTGTTATACGTCGAACTAGTAGAGAACCTTCGCTGAATCAGAGACAACATGCATAATAGAATTATTAAGTCATCTTCACAACAAAATGCACTGCATCCTGGTTATTTCCAAGATACAGTGCATTTTTATGATTTAAATATGATTTAGCCAATACGTTCTACTTCGTCTTCACTGATCTCGAAGTTCGTATAGACATCTTGTACGTCATCATTATCTTCAAAGGCATCCATCATGCGCAGTAACTTCTCTGCATTCTCGCCCTCTACATCAATCGTATTCTGTGGAATCCATCTAACTTCAGAGCTGGTAAATTCTAAACCATCTGCTTCTAATATTCCTTTAATCGTTTCAAATTCATGGGGATGAGTTAACACTTCAAAAGTCTCATCACTTGTGATGACATCTTCAGCACCAGCTTCGATGGCTTGAAGCATCAATGTATCTTCATCTAAATCCTCAAACTTTTCACGATCGATAACAAGCATACCCTTCTGATCGAACATATAAGAAACACAACCGGACTCGCCCATGTTACCGCTACGTTTATTAAATATAGATCTTACGTCCGCTGCTGTACGATTGCGATTATCTGTTAGACATTTCACCATGATAGCTACCCCACCTGGTCCGTAGCCTTCATAATAAATCTCGTCATAATCTACATTTTCCCCATTGCCGGTAGCTTTCTTAATAGCACGTTCTATGTTATCAACAGGCATACTAATTTGACGTGCATTATTAATAGCTGTCTTCAAACCGAAATTCGCTTCTGGGTTAGGTCCGCCTGTGCGAGCTTGTACATAAATTTCACGAGCAAGCTTTACAAATTTATTGTTGCGAGCCTGATCTGCCTTCCCCTTGCGATCTTTAAATAACTTAAACTTCATAATGGAGCGCTCCCTATAAAATTGATTATTTCATCTGTACTAGTGTATCATTCCTATGTTCAATCGGTCAAAGTCTTGTATGATGGGATCTAACGATAAAAAAGCACAGGACTCTATCTGAGAACTGTGCATTCTTTATATATGAAACACATAAAAACATCTGAAATTTTATTGATTAACCTAGTTTTAATACGTTAGATGCTTGTGGTCCACGATTTCCTTCTGTGATCTCAAATTCTACGGTTTGACCTTCATCCAACGTCTTGTAGCCTTCACCTTGTATGGCAGAAAAGTGAACAAACACATCATCTCCTGCTTCCACTTGAATGAATCCATATCCCTTTTCTGCATTAAACCATTTAACTGTTCCTTTCAATTGAACAACCTCCTAAAAGTTTTTGAGCATATACAACTTGAGTAACATCGAAAAAACTACTTCGAAAGCATAGGCTAAAAGTTTTTGAGCATATACATCTTGAATAACTTCGAAAAAACTAGCATCGGAAGCATTCACTTAAAATAGCGCCATATAGGCCAATGATATGAATAGATTACATACATTCCAATAATAAAAATGCAATCGTGATGCTTTTCTCCGTTTTTATTTGCTTTTATTACTGCGTCTGCGTTATCATTTTATCAAAAGAGCAAACGGAGAAATGTGACTATGATTAAAAAACATGAAATATACAAAAAAGACAAATGGAATATGATGACAATCGAGGTTCAAGGGAAATATCTTGTGTTACGCGAAATCTCCGATCAATGGGGAGAAGAAACACAAACCTTTCTCAGTCGACCAGCATTAATGCATTGGGCCAACAATCGATTCCCGAAAGAAGAGTACCAAGATAAAGAAGACGAATGGCGCGAAATAATGGCTGCCTTCAAAGGAGTTTAATGAACAATGGATCCTAGTAGTACGCTTATTTTTATCATCTGTGCATTTATACTTGGTGGCGCCTTAATCGTGGGTAAGAATTCCATTCCACCCTCCTTAAAACGTTGGATGGCTCTTACCGCCATTGTAATGATTCTTATTGCCTTTTTCTTAATCGTATTCAGCTTTCTTAATATGGGTTCCTCAATTTGATCAGAGAACAGTAATATACTTCGTAGAACTGGATATACTATGGGTTGATTGCACATATAAAGGAGGTACAACTCTGGTGAACTTAACCAAGACTGTATCGCTCATACTGACCCTAAGTATATTGGTTCTACCCTCTGCTCCATCCATTACAGCTTCTGCAGGAACCCAACCTTTATTCTCAAACCACGTAAGGAGGATTCCCATGGATCAATTATTGAAACGCTCAGAAGGTTCTAAAGAAAATCAATGGAACCTACAGGATTTGTATGCCTCTCAGTCTGATTGGGATCAAGCATATGCCGAAGTTCAGAAGAAAATTTCCACAGCAGCTGGATTTCAAGGAAAGTTAAATACAGTTCAATCTGTAAAAGATTGCTTCGCACTTGAAGATGATATTTCCAATCACGTTGAACGCCTTTACGTATACGCTCATATGCATCACGACGAGGATACAACAAACCCTACATATCAAGCATTAACTCAAAAGGCAAAAAAATTAAGTGTCGATGCCAATGAAGCATTATCTTTTGTGACACCAGAGATCTTGTCTCTACCAGATGATCAACTAGACGCCTTCATATCAGACCCAGTATTATCTGATTATAAATTCACCCTACAAGAAATGAAGCGGGAAAAAGCTCACGTTCTTACGAAGACGGAAGAAGCATTGTTAGCCCAGGTGGGCAACTTATCACAAGCCCCACAAACAATCTTCGGTATGATCAATAATGCCGATATGAAATTTCCTAGGATTAAAGATGAGAATGGTAAAGAAGTAGAACTAACTCATGGAAGTTACATTCAATTCTTAGAGAACCCTAATCGTGAAGTTCGTAGTCGCGCTTTCAAAGCAGTTTATGAGACTTATGCTAAACAAAAAAATACGATTGCGGCTACGTTAAGCGCTAATGTTAATAAGAATATTTTCTACTCAACAGTACGTAAATACCCTTCTGTACTTGAGATGTCCCTTTACGGCGACAATATTCCGAAGGAAGTATACAGTAATCTAATTGATACGATTCATGAAAGCTTACCATTACTACATCGCTACATGAAGCTTCGTAAGAACCTGCTTGGGGTCGATGAATTGCATATGTATGATCTCTTTGCACCACTTGTAGATGAATACAAAATGGACATTACCTATAAAGAAGCTAAGGAAACTATAAAAGAAGGTCTAAAGCCACTTGGTGATGATTATCTAGCAGCATTACAAGAGGGTTATGATACCGGATGGATTGATGTCTATGAGAATGAAGGTAAACGAACAGGAGCATATAGCTGGGGTGCTTATGGTACTCACCCATACGTTCTCTTGAATCACAAAGATAATCTCAATAGTATGTTTACGTTAGCTCATGAAATGGGTCACGCGTTACACTCCTATTATTCTGATAATGCTTTGAAATATCGTGATGCACAATACACAATCTTCCTAGCAGAAGTAGCATCCACAACCAATGAAGCACTGTTGATGGATTATTTATTAAAGAAATCGACGGATCCTAAAGAGAAAATGTACCTTCTTACTTACTATGCAGACCAATTCCGTACAACTGTATTCAGACAGACCATGTTTGCAGAATTTGAAAAACTCATTCATGAGCATGCTGAAAAGGGTGAATCCCTCACTCCGCAGGCATTATCGGATATCTACTATGATCTGAATCTCAAATATCATGGTCCAGATATGGCAGTGGATAAAGATATTGGTATGGAATGGGCACGTATTCCCCATTTCTATAACAGTTTCTATGTATACAAGTATGCTACAGGATTCTCTGCAGCGACTAGTTTCTCTAAACAGATCTTGGAAGAAGGTCAACCTGCGGTGGATCGTTACCTCGGATTCCTCAAGAGTGGAGGAAGTGACTACTCCATCAATATTCTAAGTAAAGCTGGTGTAGATATGTCTTCGCCACAACCGATCCGTGAAGCGATGAGTGTGTTTGGAGAATTAATAACACAAATGGAGCAATTAACAAAATAATATTCGTATATATGCAGAAACAGCTAAAATAATCCCTTGTCCATTAGGTCAAGGGATTTTATACTGTCAATAAAGGAGGTTATTATATGAAGATACAATGGTCATTAATTGCTGGATTAATTTTTGCTCTAATAACTGCTTTATTCGCCGTTATTAATGTGGATCCTGTACAAGTTAATTTTTATTTCAGCGAAGTAAGCATTCCTCTCATTCTTCTAATACTAGGATGTGTACTTATCGGAGGACTTATAGTAGGTTCCTTTGGAATTTATAGACAATATAAGCTACAACGCGAGGTTAAACGATTAACGAATGAGCTTAATAAAGTCATGACTGAAACAAATTATTCAGCCCCAACATCTCTCGCATCACCCATCACAGAAGAACATGAGGAGGCAGTCACCAATGTCGATATCAATCCATCCAAATGAAGACTATATCATAGACTTTCTTCAAAAATTACTTAACACACCAAGTCCAAGCGGATACACGACACAAGTGATGAAATGGATCGAAGAAGAAGCTAAAGCTCTAGAGATACCTCTAACATGGAATCACAAGGGTGGCGCCATCTTAACTATCCAAGGACTAGATAACAGCCGTACAATCGGTTTAAGTGGGCACGTTGATACTTTAGGAGCGATGGTTCGAGCTATCAAGCCCGATGGATCCCTGCGACTTACCTTGGTCGGAGGATTTATGTTACAGGCTATTGAGAACGAATATTGTACCATACATACACGAGGTGGTAAGACATACACTGGAACTATTCTAAGTTCTCATCCTTCAGTGCATGTCTACAGCGATGCCCGTGATTTCAAACGCCAAGAAGAACATATGGAAGTTCGTATTGACGCACTCGTTGAATCGAAAGAAGACGTGAAGAAATTAGGTATCTCCGTTGGTGACTTCATATCATTCGACCCTAGAGCCGTCGTTACAGACAGTGGATATATTAAATCCCGACATCTTGATGATAAAGCTAGTGTTGCAGCTCTATTCGGTTTAGTTGAATCTATGAAGCGTGAGAACTGGAAACCACGTACAACCGTAAAGATACTAATTTCTAATTATGAAGAGGTTGGACATGGAGCTTCCTCCATCCCTGACGATATCGAGGAAATGATTGCGGTTGATATGGGTTGTATCGGTGATGACCTTAGTTGTAAGGAAACCGATGTATCCATTTGTGCCAAAGACTCTTCAGGACCTTATGACTACGATATGACTAGCCGACTTATTGAATTAGCTGAAGCAGAGAACATTCCCTATGCTGTTGATATTTATCCCTATTATGGTTCCGATGCTTCTGCAGCGCTCAAGGCAGGAAACAATATTCGTGCTGCACTCATCGGTCCAGGTGTACATGCTTCTCATGCGATGGAGCGTACACATAAACAAGCGATTATCAATACGACTAAGTTACTTGCGGCCTACTTACAGTAAGTTTTGGTTGTTTAGTTAATGAAAAGGCACAGTGCGTATTATTTGCACTGTGCCTTTTTGATAATAACTTTATATTTTATTACTTTCTTCTATTCTCTCGGCTAATTCATTTAAATAGGTCCATCGCTCCATTAAGTGTTCTAGCTCTTGTTGAGCTTCCTGTTGCTTATGCATGAGCTCCTGTAATGTAGCTGAATCACTAAAGGACTGTTCCATCTTAATGTTTATTTGGACAATCTTCTCTTCAGCAGTCTCAATTAGATTATCAATCTGTTCATATTCGCGTTGTTCTTTGAAACTGAACTTCAGCTTCTCCCGAGACGGAATGGAATTGTTTCCACCCTTTGACTCAACGATCGGAGTGCTAGTAGGTTTAGCTAATGGTTCCTCATGTTGACGTTCATGGACTTTGGAGACATTCTTATTCATCCATTCCTCATATTCACTATAAGAACCGACATGAACTCTGAGGTTTCCTTCCCCTTCAAAAGCCACAATCTTTTCAACCGTACGATCTAAGAAGTACCGATCATGAGATACTGCAATGACGACCCCAGGGAATTCATCTAAATATTGTTCCAGAACAGCGAGTGTCTGAATATCTAGATCATTCGTTGGTTCATCAAGTAATAGAACGTTGGGTGATCCCATCAGCACTCTTAAAAGATAAAGACGGCGCTTCTCTCCACCAGATAATTTAGAAATGGGTGTCCATTGGAGCGTAGGTGGGAACAAAAACCGTTCCAACATTTGTCCTGCCGTAATGGTACTACCATCTGCCGTGCGGATGACTTCTGCTTCTTCCTTAATATATTCAATGACACGTTGATTCTCATTCATTTCTTGATGTTCTTGGGTAAAGTAACCAATCTTCACGGTAGAACCTAAGCTAAGTTCTCCACCATCTGGCTGCAGTCTTCCGGCAATAAGATTGAGTAGCGTAGACTTCCCAGTACCATTAGGTCCTACAATCCCTACACGATCTTCTGGAACAGCAATATAACTGAAATCCTTGATGAGAACCATATCATTATTTACTTTGTGTAAATGATCTATCTCTAATATTTTCCGCCCCAAACGGCTTGAAGCTACTGACATATCCATGGATCCAGCACGCTGAACTCCTTGTTGATCCTTCAATTCCTCATAACGATCAATTCGCGCCTTTTGTTTGGTTGATCTTGCTTTGGCTCCTCGACGCATCCAAGCAAGCTCCGTGCGTAGAAGGTTCTGTCTTTTATGTTCAGAAGATGCTTCTCTTTCTTCACGCTCTTCTTTCAACTCAAGAAATCTTGAATAATTCGCCTCATAACGGAACAATCGCCCATAATCAAGCTCCAACATCACATTAGCTACACGATCAAGGAAATACCGATCATGCGTAATCATAAGTAATGCACCACGGCGTTTCTGTAAGAATGACTCTAGCCACGCCACAGAATCCGTATCGATATGGTTCGTAGGTTCATCTAGAATTAACAATTCGCAAGGTTGAATCAGTGCGCTAGCCAAGGCAACACGTTTGCGTTGTCCTCCAGACAGCGTTCCCATCAAGTCATCAAACTGTGTTAATCCTAGCTTATTCAAAATAGTCTTAGCTTCACTTTCAAGCTGCCAAGCTTGTAGAGCATCCATTTCTTGATTGAGATCCAAGAGACGTTCCATTGCCTTTTCATCTAGAGGATCAAGTTCGAGTAGATCCATTGTTTCTGTGTAATCCCGTACGACTTTCATTTGCGGATCATTTCCTTGAAATACTTGCTGTAGAACAGTCATCTCTGGATCAAAATCAGGATTCTGTGACAAAGTTCTAATTCTAACAGCATTTCCGATCGAAATCTGACCTTCATCAGCCTTCTCCAACCCAGCAATGATACGCAAAAAGGTTGACTTCCCTGTTCCATTCACACCGACAATACCAATCTTGTCCTGATCCTCCATACCGAATGATGCGTCTTTAAATAATACCTTTTCTCCATAACTTTTACTTATATGTTCAACAGTTAATATATTCATTTCACATTTTCCCTACTAACGTTTCTTATTTTGAATGATAACAATTCTTATTGTACCATGAATAATGTCTCATTTATAATCCTAATCCCAAGCCAATCATAACGGCAACTACCGCACCAACAATCGAACTCCACATATTTACAGCGTCATTGGTCATCCAAATCCAACCACGACATTGTTTCGTTGTCTGCTCACAATGACTCAACACTTCAACCTCTTTATCACAAACAGGGCACACATACATGACTTGTACGGTAGCTCCTAATATAGAATCTGTAAAAGCTCCAACTAATCCAGAGACAAACCCTAAGATCACCCATACTACTAATGATTGCAATTGAAAATCCGATGCAGTTATCGCTGCAAAAATCCCCGCAAACCCACCGATCATAACTCCACCTACGGCTGCAGCACCACTTCCTAGCAGAGATACTCCACCTGATGTACCAATAGATTGGACCTTACCATTCAGGATTGAGCGCGGAGGTCTCTTGCTTAAACTACCGATCTCTGTTGCCCAAGTATCAGCTGTGACGGTTCCCATAATACCAATAAATAGATAAGCCCATGCAGGATGAGGCCATATAGCATTCAGTATACATAGAAACATTCCAAATCCACCGTTCGCAAGGACTTGTCCCGCATCACGTCGTCCAGTCTTTGCATACGATTTCTCCAACTCAGCCTTATGGCTTTGACGAAACTTAGATAGTAGCGAAGAAGAAACAAAGAATACAAGTAGTATTCCGAACCAGAATAGATTTCCGGCTGCAAAGTAAACCATTCCCATGATTGTAGCTGCAAGTGCTCCTGATATGGTGAGTGATTTCTTAATATACGCTGCAACAGACACGACGAAAGCGCACAAAAAACCTATAATCCATAACATTTGTTATTGAATAACACAGCTTCCCAGCTGAGTATCCCCCCATAAGAGTTCGAACTCGTCACCTGCGGATACAGGTCCAACTCCAGCTGGCGTCCCAGTGAAGATGATATCACCTTTACCTAAACCATAATGAGTTCCAATATACTCAACAATTTTTTGTAGAGAGAAGATCATATCGTTAGCGTTCCCCCGTTGCACCTCGATTTTATTTTTATTCACTGTGAAATCCAATGTTGCTAAATCTCCTATCCCTGGAAAAGGAATAAATGCCGTCAGAGGTGCTGACGATTTGAATCCTTTGGCTGCTGTCCATGGATGCCCCTTCTCTTTAATAACCTGTTGCACATCGCGTAATGTAAAATCAATGCCTAAAGCCATGAACTTCACTAAGCTATCCACAGTCATCCCCGGTTCATAGTCTTGATCGATAAGGATAACTAATTCTCCTTCATAATGCACTTCACCTTGATCCTTGGGTAATGAAATTACGCTATTATCCAGTGGAATTACCGCATGAGAGGGTTTCATGAATATCATTGGTTTTTTCGGTATATCATTTCCAAGCTCTGCTGCATGTAGTCTATAGTTACGGCCTACACAATAGACATTACGAATCATTAAATCCATGGGTGTATCATTCCTTTTTATGAAATATTTTTTGCCAAAAATAAGGTTTATTGTTTAATAAAGTGGCTGCCCACACATCTGGACGATTAGTACAAATCATAATACCAGAATTCATAGATGATAGACGTTTCATTCCTGAGGCATTATCTACGGTCCACGCCATCACTGTTATCCCTTGTGAGATAAGTGTTGAAGTTAATGCTGAATTTAGATAAGAAGCTTTAATCGACAGAAAGGAACACTTCAAATCTTTAAGTCGCTTCATTAAATCAATCGGTCGATTATTAATAATTAGTCCTGTGTTGATCTTAACATTATAATCCTTTACTCTTCTTAATGCATTCTCATCAAAAGAGGTCAACACCACTTCATTCTCCATATGATAATAGGAAATACGCTCCAATACAGCTTTCTCTAATCCGATGTACATATCACCTTTTGTTTTGAGCTCAATATTTAGACGAATACGTCCACGACTAAGCTTTAAGACTTCATCAAGGGAGGGAATCTTCTCACCTATAAAGGCTACACCCTTCCACCGTCCAGCATCCAAACTCTGAAGTTGTTCCCAGGTATGATCCTTCACCAGCCCTGTACCATTCGTTGTTCGATCTAAGCTGAAATCATGGATAACAACAGGTATTCCATCTGAAGAAAGCTGTGTATCTATCTCTATCCATTGAACATAAGGCTCAGCAATCGCCATATTTATCGCAGCTATGGTATTCTCAGGAGATTTGTATGAGAAGCCTCTATGCGCTACACATAAATTATTCAAAAATCCATAACCTCCCTAGAGCTTACTCAATCATGATTTAGGCATAAAGACCGTACCCTCTTTATTTATTCTCACACCACCAATGGATAATTCCTCAATATCTTTGAATAGCTGTTGGCCCTCTTCTTCAGACATCGGTACGGGCTGACCTAATTCTGCGTGAAAAGGTATAAGCTTAATTCTACATTCCCCCTCTGGAGTACATGTCGTAGAGAATATAGCTGTCTTCCAAGTGGTTTCAGTGAGTGATTTAGTAAAGATGAAGTTACCAGTACTATATGCGATCCATTTGCCTTTATACTGTTCAAGTCCTTGGAGAACATGAGGGTGCGAGCCAATGACCAGATCTGCCCCAGCGTCGACGAATTGATGAGCCAATTCGCTCTGGTTCCCTATCGGGTTTAACGCACGTTCTTCTCCCCAATGCGCCATCACAATGACGATATCCGCCTCCATTCGAGCCGATGCAATCGATTTAATAGCTAGGGTTGGATCGTATACCGTAGCTACTCCTGGGTTTCCTTTTCCAGCATGCCAATCTGACTTTGGAACTACACGACTTACTGCGATAAGCGCAACCTTTACCCCCTGTCGTGTGAAATATGTAGGAGCATATGCTTCATCAGCATCCTTGCCAGCGCCCGCGTACTGAAGCTTACTTTTCTCTAAATACTTTAGCGTATCCAGCAGTCCTGAAACACCTTGATCTAAAATGTGATTATTAGCAAGTCCTACCCCATCCATCCCAGCCTCTTTTAGCGCAACGAGTGCTTTAGGTGAGGATTTGAATACATATTGTTTATCGCTAGCTTCGATCCCCGCTGTAGTAACTGGCGATTCTAAATTAGCAATCGTTAGATCATCTTGTTGAAAAAGTTTACTAACATATTTGAAAGGAAAATCATACCCTTTCATTTTCAGTTTATCTTCCACTTTTCCAGCAAACATCATATCTCCAGCAAAATTAAAGGTGAGAACTGAGTCTGAATTGACAACTATAGACTCATCCTCTTCAATATGAATTTCAGGTTCGACGGATACTTCTGTTGCAGCGGAATCTAATACTCTCTCATCTTCACTATCTTGTTCATCAATTAAATTCGATGAAGTACCATCAGTCAATTTGTTGCCCTCTTCTATATCATCTGATTGCGATATCGTTGTCGTGTCAGTAGGTGTATAGACAAATGAATTTGCCTTATTCTCTTCAGTTACCCAGTAATAAGACAATAATAGGATAATCATAGTTAGTAGAGAAAAATTGAGTATCCACCAAGATCTACCGAGTAACTTTTTTTTCTTTCTAGAAGTTCTCTTTCTATTAGAACGTGATAAGTCCATTCTTTACTCCTTCTTACATAGATTTAGAATTTATAAATCTGCATGTTCTTAGATATCTCTATTATATCAGGTTCCGATAAATAGAACCCAGTATAAGATGAGGCCACTAAAAATAAAAACTACTATCCATTCGGAATCAAATAGATAGTAGCCTTTATCAATTAAAAATACAGTCCCAAAAATTATTTCCCTTGCTTGAAGGAAGCCACGACTTCATCACGTAGAGTCTCAATATAAAGAGGATCGCTATTTAGAGAATCTATTCTCATTAACCTAATATCAAGGTTCTTCGAGATCGCTTGTGCTTCTATATCTAAATCATATAGCACTTCCAAATGATCTGATACGAAGCCTACAGGCGCTACAAGGATATACTTAACGTTATCTTTACTAAGTTCATCAAGTGTATCCAAAATGTCAGGTCCAAGCCAAGGTTCAGCTGTCCGACCAGCACTTTGCCACGAGAATTGCCATGACTTCACGCCTGTCCTTTCAGCAACAGCATTAGAAGTTTCTAATAATTGCTCTGGATAAGGATCTCCCATCTCAATGATTCGTTTCGGAAGACTATGTGCACTAAACAATACTCTAACCTCATCTCGCTTAGCTCCAGCTTGCTCGAATAAATCTAGCTTGGCACTAACACGTCGGCTAAGTGCTTCAATGAATTGAGGATGAAGATGGTAATTCTTCACAAAGGTCATTTCTATACCTAAGTCCGAAGCTTTCGCTTGGGCACGTTTAATATAACTCCCTATACTCATCACGGAATAATGTGGTGCCAATACGATCCCAACAGCATGTTTAATTCCATCCTTAGCCATTTCTTCTACACCATCTTCAATAAAAGGTGCAACATGTTTAAGTCCTTGGTAACATACATACTCAACATCGGAATGGTCTGTACTTGCATTCAACATCGTTTGGAGTTCTCTTACCTGTTGATTGGTATTCTCACGGAGTGGAAATACACCACCAACGATTGCTTCATAACGGCTAACTAAATCCTGCAGTTGTTCAGGAGTAGGGGGATTTCCTCTACGTATATCTGTATAATATTCTTCAATTCCTTCTAAACTCTCTGGTGTTCCGTATGACATAACCAATACGCCTACTTTTGACTTCACGAACTCATCTCCTAATATCTTTATTGCCCTTCTTAACATCTTTACTATTTCAGTTGATCAGCAGAATATTCATGAACAAACTCGGTTAATTCACGAATTTTCTCAATAGATGCTTCAGGATATAATCCGTGTCCTAGGTTAAATATATATCCAGGCTCCTGTATTCCTTCATCAATAATATCTTTAGCATATTGTTTAATGACTTCCATAGGTGCGGTTAATATATATGGGTCCAGATTACCTTGCATGGCGAACCGTCCACCCGTTCTCCGTCGACCTTCCGAGATTGAGACTCTCCAATCCAGACCTACAACATCAGACTGAATATTCTTCAGCGAAGGTAAGAGTTCTCCTGAACTTACTCCTGGAAAATAAATTTTGGGTACATTCAAATCGGCTAGTTCGGTAAAGATACGAGTAATCGTTGGAAGAACAAACTTCTCGAAATCCTTCGGAGCTAATGCTCCAACCCAACTATCAAACAATTGAAATGCTTTACCACCATTAGCAATATGAGCTTTCGCATACGTTATTACCATATCACCAAGCTTGTCCATCAGATTATACCAATGCTTTGGTTCGCTATACATCAATGTTTTGGTAAGAATATAACTTTTGGATGGTCGCCCTTCAATTAAATAACTTGCGATCGTAAAAGGTGCACCCGCAAAAGTAATTAAAGGCACACTCAATTCTTTATCAAGAATTCGAATCGTCTCTATAATATGATTCAGATCTTTTTCCACATCAATGGGACGAAGACGTTCAATGTCCGCTGCATTTCGAATCGGATTATGAATTACCGGTCCGATGTTCTTAACAATATCGAAGTCAACTCCGAGTGAAGCTACGGGATTCATAATATCAGAGTAAAGAATAGCCGCATCGACACCAAGCTTTTGGACAGGCATTAACGTAATTTGTGCCGCAAGTTCCGGTTGACGACTAATTTCAAGAAGACTATATTTCTCCTTAATTTTAAGGTAATCTGGATCCGTTCGACCAGCTTGTCTCATATACCAGACAGGCACCTGGTCAACTTTCTGCTTATAACAAGCTCTTATAAATGCATCATTGTAGGTCATTAATTGGCCCCCATTTTAATATATTTCTCTATCTTTTATTATGCACTTTTTAAAAGTTAGTAACAACTCTCACAGAATAAGATGTCATGACAATCCTATGACATTGTTATCCAATATCTCGTTTTTGATTCTGTTTATGGTATAGTTAACATCCTATAAGTTTCCTTTTTTTATGTTACAGCTAAGATAAGGAGTGTATTACACTTGAACACCTGGAAAATTAATTTAATCGTTTTATGGTTTGGACAATTTCTAGTCAACGCTGGAATTACAATGATTACGCCATTTTTGGCTTTATATTTAGCACAAGATTTAGGAGTCGTTGGTGAACATGAAATAGGCATATGGACTGGTCTTATTTTCGCTGCTAATTTTATGACTTCATTCATATTTCAACCATTATGGGGGAAACTTGCAGATAGATATGGTCGCAAAATTATGTTGTTGCGATCTGGTTTCGGGATGGCCATTGTCATAGTTCTAATGGGATTTGCAAGAACTCCTTGGGAATTATTATTTCTGCGATTATTAAACGGAACCATATCTGGGTTTAACCCTGCCGCGATCTCACTTGTATCAGGTACAACACCAAAAGCACGCATGGGTTATGCGATGGGAATTATGCAATCTGGTCAAGTAGCAGGTACCATACTTGGCCCTCTTATCGGTGGTGTTCTAGCCGACTTAGTAGGCTTCCGTCCTATCTTCTACATTACAGGCACATTAATTCTAATCGCTTCTTTCCTTGCTCTATTCTTAGTTAAAGAATCCTTCGATCGTGATGAGGCTTCTCATATCCCACAAGTGTCTGTTATTCAGGGGTTCAAAGAACTAGCTCATATCCCTCAATTACTTGCACTATTTGCTGTGACTTTCCTATTACAGTTTGCAATGGTAAGCCCGATGTCCTTATTACCATTATATGTACAAGATCTGCATGCCTCATCAGTAAATATAGCTTTCTGGGCAGGATTAGTTGTAGCCGTAACTGGAATTTCTAATATGATCTCCTCACCTATTCTCGGCAAAGTCAGCGACAAATTCGGTTCACATCGTATTTTAACTTACTCATTAATTGGGACTGCCCTTACCATCATTCCCCAGGCATTTGTGCATACCGTATGGCAACTAATTATAGTCCGGTTCCTAATGGGAATCTTTATGGGAGGGTTATTGCCAAGTGTAAATGCTTTGATACGTTCTTACACACCCGATGGTATGGAAAGTCGATCCTTCGGCTTTAATAGCAGTACGCTCGCCCTAGGTAATATGCTGGGTGCTATTATCGGTGGGGTATTGTCTGGTTTTATCGGCATCGAAGGATTGTTTATCGTTTCAGGTGGTTTACTGTTATTGAACGTGATATGGGTAAGAATGAAACTCTATGGTAATAGGCAGCAAGCCAATTGAATCAACGCTTCACTTCACCCATGAGATCGACAGTCCGTCGTAATCTGGAAGTAAAGTACTAATTAGTCGATCGTCCGAAGCGACTTGCTCATTAAAACGACGCATTCCCTGTACTCCCGGGCCATTCTTATCTGTGTTCAACGTTCTTCCGCGTAAGAAGCAGTTATCACCAACGATCAGAGCACCAGGATTAGCCATCATAATAGCGTACTCTAAATACATCGGGTAATTTTCTTTATCTGCATCGATAAAAAAGAAATCAAACTTTCGATCTTCTTTTTTCAATTTCTCAAGACTATCGAGTGCGGGTCCAATCTTGTAATTTACGAAGCTGCCAAATCCTGCAGCCTCCAGATTTTCCTTTGCAAGATTGGCATACTCTTCTTTTAATTCCAAGGAAAGCAATTGTCCGTTCACGGGGAGTCCTCTCGCTATACAAATACCGCTATAACCTCCCAAAGCTCCTATTTCCAATGCATTTTGCACTCGAGAAGTCTGAACAAGAATCGTTAGAAGTCGTCCGTAAGCGGGAGCTACGGATACTTCCGGCATTCCTAATTCCTTAATGCTTTCTTTCACATGCTCTAAATGCTCATCTTCTTTATATATTTGGTTAACATATTCATCAGGGGTGTGAATCAATTTCTATTCCTCCTCAAACTAACTTTCCATATTTGCCTATTTGTTTTATAATTGATGTTTGATTACATCGGTATAGGTTACTATTGTTATTATTGTATGTGTTTTGTCGAAAACCGGCAAGGCAGCGTTATATTAGAGGTCTCCTGACGATGCCCACAGGGTAGCTAGGATGGCCGGATGGAGTTGAATTGGTTAAATGGCTCACTTACAACTTATTGCTACTGCACCGATGGGCTTAGAGTCCATAGTCGCTCGTGAATTGAAAGAACTTGGTTACCATGATATGACAGTCGAGAATGGGCGTGTCACCTTCAGTGGAGATTTAATCGATATATGTCGTTGTAATTTATGGTTGCGAACCTCTGACCGTATTCTAATCAAAATGGGTGAATTTACCGCCATGACCTTTGATGAATTGTTCGAAGGCACTAAAGCATTACCATGGCAGGACGTTATTCCGCAGAATGGTGAATTCCCAGTTGAAGGACGTTCACACAAGTCACAACTAAGCAGTGTACCTGCTTGCCAAAGTATTGTCAAAAAGGCGATCGTAGATAAGTTAAATCAGACATATCATACCGAATGGTTCCCAGAAGATGGACCACGTTATGTAATTGAGGTAATTATGTTGAATGATACCGCCTTAATTACTCTTGATACAACAGGATCTGGACTTCATAAACGCGGATATCGAAAACTCGTAACTGAAGCACCATTGAAGGAGACTATGGCTGCAGCCCTTATCCAACTAAGCCGTTGGAACCCAACTAGACCTTTTTATGATCCATGTTGTGGTTCAGGTACTCTCTTAGTTGAGGCAGCTATGATCGGTTGGAATATCGCTCCTGGACTACGACGTACATTTAATTCAGAAGGATGGCCCATCATTCCTGATGCGTTGTGGTCACAAGCTAGAGAAGAGGCATTTGATGCGGTTCGTGATGATATTCCATTACAAATTGCCGGAAGTGATATTGATCCCGCAGCGATCGAAGTAGCTCAAGCGGCAGTGAATAGTGCTGGGTTCGCCAAAGATATTAAATTGGAGGTTCTCCCCCTCACGAAAGCTAGACCTCAAGGGGAATATGGATGTATCATAACTAACCCGCCTTATGGGGAGCGTTTAAGTGAAATAACGGAGGTAGAACAACTTATTCGTGAGTTAAAAAGAATGACAGTAAGCCTACCGACTTGGTCATTTTTTGCGATTAGTTCAACCAAACGTTTCGAGCAAATCTTCAACAAAAAAGCTGATAAACGTCGGAAGTTATACAACGGAACGATTGAGTGCCAGTACTATCAATATCTTGGCCCACTTCCACCACGTGGACATAGTACGCCACACAGTGATTAAGCTTAGTTCCAACAGCAGCTCGTCCGTACTTTGGACGGGCTGTACCTATGTTTAACATCAACATTTTATGTTGATCCTGACTAATGTTATGATATTAAAAGTTTGTCGTTTACATTCTGTTAATTAAAAAAGGGGAATTCAATCCGTGTATCTCCAAGTAAAAATTCCAAATGCTCTATTCCGTATTAGCAGCTATGCCCTATTTATGCTGATCTTATTAATGAAATTAACTCTTATAGATAACCTGATCAACCTTCCAAATATACAATTAGACCCACTTGACTATGTTATCGCCTTAGGATCTTTAATGTTAGTATCATTCTGGACATTATGGCTCCCTCGTCGTGGCTATGTTGTTTCATTAATACTATTGAACATCATCTTAACCTTCATCATATATTCCGATTTGGTATATTATCGATATTTCGGAGACTTCATAACGGTTCCAGTACTTCTCCAGACGGGTCAAGTTAGTTCTTTAGGCGAGAGTATTCATTCTTTAATATTGTGGAAGGATCTCTCATTCTTCATTGATTGGATTCTCTTTATCCTTTACGCAATCACACGCTGGATTCTGCGACATAAGAAAGAATCATCACTTTATCTCCATCAAACACCACCAATCCGTTCTAGAAATAACAACATTGTCCGTCGTTTCATAGCGGGTACGATTACTTTAGCTATTGGTTATGTCCTTACGTTTTCACCGATTAAACAATACAGTGAAACTTGGGCATTGGGGTTATTCGCAGGTAATTGGTGGAATATGTCTATCTATAATGTCACAGGATTAATCGGATTTCATGGGTATGATATATATCGTTATGCACAAGAACATCTAGGTCCAGAGCCAACACTTTCACAAGAGAAAATGAATGCTGTTAAGGATCTATTTACACAAAAAAGTGCTCAACGAACGATACAGAATAACACTTTTGGCATGTATAAGAATAACAATGTTATTGTTATCCAAATGGAAGCTATGATGAATTTCGTCATCGGTAAGAGCATTAACGGTGAAGAGATCACTCCCCATTTCAACAAACTGATGAAAGAGAGTATGTATTTTAACAACTACTATCAACAGACAGGACAAGGGAGAACATCTGATGCAGACTTCATCTCACATAGTTCACTACACGCATTGCCATCAGGCTCTGCATTTATTCGTTATCCTGAACATAAATACGATATGTTACCTTCCATCATGAAGAAACATGGTTATTCAACGAACGCTTTTCATGCCTATGAGAGTAGCTTTTGGAATCGAACCATCATGTATAACAATATGTCATATGATCACTTTTACAGTAAAAATGATTACAAAAATGATGAGCCTTTGGGATGGTCACTTGGTGACAAATCATTCTTCAAACAATCACTTGATAAGATGAATTCTCTCGATCAGCCATTCTACTCATTCCTAATTACGTTAACTAGCCACTATCCATATACCATGCCAAAAGATACACAACAATTAAATGTCGGTGAATTTAGCGATAATATATTCGGGAATTACCTGCATGCTATACATTACGTAGACGAAGCGCTTGGTCAATTTGTTCAACAAATGAAGGCACAGGGTATCTGGGACAATACAATTCTTGTTCTATACGGGGATCATGATAATTCCATCAAAGATAAGTTCTATTATGAACAATTTCTGGGCAAAAACATAAGCGATCTTGATATGAAACAAATCATGAATCAAGTTCCACTTCTCATCCATTTGCCTGATAATAGTCAAGTGGGTGAATATACAGACCCTGCTGGACAAATTGATTTATCACCCTCACTTCTCCATCTGCTTGGAATTCCAACAGATTCATACCATATGTTAGGCAATAACCTATTCGCAGAGCATGAACGTCAGGTTATACTACGCTCAGGTGCTGTCATAAACAGTAAGCTAGTCTATATCCCTTCCCCTGATGGTGTATATGAGAATGGTAACTGCTATGATCTCAACACAAGAGATACTACTGAGATCACTAACTGCCGAGTTATGTTTGATCAAGCTGCACTTGAACTCAACATTTCGGATCAAGTGATTCAATATAATTTGATAAGTAAGTTAGACAATGACTAACAAGAAATACCCACTATGGTAGTCCATAATGGGTATTTCTTGTTATACATCTATTTATCTGTTATTCAAATTAATCTGTAACATTAATCTCTTTTAAGCGATCGATCTCATCAGCTAGCAGTTCATTTGTGCGTTGTATTGCTAGAGTATTCTCACTCCCTTGAGCTGCCTCAACCGCCTGCTCTGCATGATCCAAGGAATTCTCCACCTGTTCCACTAATTGCTCTGAAGGGTGACTTATCGCCTGTGAGATGGACTGATGGAGCCTATCCACCGAGTTATTGGCTTGGGAAATCGGTGAGTTACTTTGCATACTTGAAAAATGACGTTTAGACATTGAAATAGTCTCCCTTCGCTACATAGTTCCTTACCATTCACCATCATTAGCTTGGTTTCTAAGGGAAGGAACTATTCACGAAGGGCTTATTTATCTTTTGCCAAAAGATTACTTTATGAATGGGGTTACTTTAGCAAGCACTTCTTCTTCCGTTGGTGCACTCACATACCGACCATTAATGTATACGAACGCTCTTTTGCCGCAAGGACCACAATATGATTTGCATCCAACTTTGATTTCAGCATCAGGTGCCATCTTTTGGAGTTTGGGAATAATACTTTTGAGTTTCGTATGCTTACATTTCTCACATACACGTATATCGTTTGCCATTAATATTCAACCTTCTTTATCTATTCTAACTTTAATGATCTCCGTGATTACCCTTAGCTGGATTTGTTATAACAAACCCTTCTTCAGGGAAATATAAATAGTCTATCTTAACGCCATCTAATAATGGTTCGCTTGAATCTAGAATCACATCAATTCCCTTATCCGTCGAAACCACTTCATCCTTCTCCGTTGCTGTATCTACATCCATACCATAATGTGCATGATCACCATGAGCATGTGTAATTAACACACGAAGTTTCAAATCTTTATTTTCTTCTTTGCTTAATTCTTTTAATAATACTTTTGCCGCATTACGGGTTATTTTACAATTCATATGCAACATCTCCTAGTATAGATGTAATTACTTGCCCAACTATTTATTGTAAAGAAACATAATCTATTGCGCAAGCCACTTCATGACTTGTCCTTATTTAAAGTGAATGAGATCACTCTCAGTCCTCCAAATACTGACTAAAGCAATTATGCTGCTAGACATTTGGGTACTTGCGTTGTATTCGTGAGGTGAACCACTTCATAAGAATCACAGTCACACCAATATCATCAATAGGCAGACCTGGTATTAGATCAAGAGGAAATACCCAATACACAATCACAGGGATTAGAAACATTAGCTTGTCCACCAGTGCAACCTGAGGGGAGAACACATATCGACGTAAATTTCCCAACACGGTTATCCAATGTTTGTACGATAATAATCTCCTAAGCTTCAAGTTACTCATCAACCTCCATTCTACAACCTATAAAAGAAGGAGCACCCGCTAGGAAAAATGGCATCCTTACTATGCGATCGACCCCTTCTAGTATATCATACGATTTTTTTCGGAAATGTTTCATTATTTCTAGATCAAATCATTAATTCATTAATTCATTAATTCACCGAGAATCATCCCAACTTCAAAACTTATATTTCGGAAATGATGTATAGGCAAAGGATTAACTCCTTGGCCAACTTCAACTGTAAATCCTGGTCGTTTGAAATGCTGAATAAACCAATCTTTATAACCAGCGTCGCTGCCTTGCAATTTAACAGACCGGTATCCACTAACTTGGGCTAATCGTTGACTAATCATTTGACTCTCTTCTGGTTCGTAATCACGGTAATTCCAATAAATTTCTTGGCCTTGACTGTGTAAAGAAATCACGTAATCCAGTGGTATTTCTAATGTGAAAGTAGCTAATGCTTGAGCTTCAGGTTCACTAAGCGGATGGGTTCCTCCATAATCTCGAGGAGATGGTGATATGATGCCCCTGCGCTTCCCTTCCTCTATCCAATGAGCTGGAAACTGATCACCTAGATCCACCCCACGAATATTAGCTTTCCAATGTTTGAAATCTTTACGTTGGTTATTATAAACCAATAATTGCTCTGCATAAACATGATCATGTGTAACACCTTCTTGAACCAATTCCACACCATCCGGATTAGCCATAGGCAACAACCACAAGGTACAATCCTTAAACCATGTTTGCGGATCATATCCATTCCATAGTTCCTTACTATGGTAAGCTTCTGCATATTGTTCAACAAATTTCATCAATGATAAGGTGGTAATCCACTCATTAGCATGAATAGAAGCATTCACATGTATTTGTCTGGGTCCTTTCCCTATTCTCAACATGCTGAGGGATTTACCCATGACACTTTTTCCTATTTCTTGCGTTTTGATAAAGGAATATTTCATTAAGAGTTCTTCTATATCTTGCATTAACTCGTTATATCCGTATTCACCCTGTGGCTCAACGATACAATTCGCTTCTGATGAGGGAAGTACAAGTATACGTCCAACTGGAAATACGCTCTGAGATATACCAGGGTTCATATCTTCTAGTGCTTGTGTTTGAATGGAGAATTGTTCCGCAACGATCTCTAGCGAATCGCCTAATTGTATCTCGTATCTACGTCGAGGGGATGAGGGAAGGAACAGTACTTGCCCAGGTATTAGATACGATTGATCTGCTGACCACGGATTAGCGAATACAATGTTCTCGATCATTAGACCCTTATTAGCAGCGATACGATGGAGCGTATCTCCCTTTCGAACAATATATTGTTGCATACAATCATTCCTTTCCACTGACTCCATGTTTAGACACATACCACAAAGTTGGGTGGTTAGATTGTATGCTTTGAAAGTTGTACTTCATGCTATATAATTCATCAATTAGTCTTTGAATGTTGAAACCTGCCATACGACTGGCGTCCGCTTGATCTGTTCACCTAGCCATTGATTGGCAATCTTCTTGAAGATTTCTCCATCTCCACTACAGAAGAACTGATGAATCGGAGATTCATCACTCTTAGCTAACTGGCCTTTATCATATAATATCGTGCTGATTTCTCTAGCTGTTTCATCCGCTGAGCTAATCAACTTGACCTCATTCCCCATGACCTCTTGAATTGTATCTATTAAAAAAGGATAATGGGTACATCCAAGTATCAAACAATCAATGGATGTATTACGAATTGACTCTAATGATTGCTCAACAATTTGAAACGTCTCCTCTGAACGGAATAACCCCTGCTCAACAAGTGGTACTAGCAATGGACAAGCTTCACTCGTCACATTAACATACGGTGAGAGTTCTTGTAATGCAGCTGTGTAAGCACCACTACCAATGGTACCCACTGTTCCAATCACTCCGACATGTCCCGTCTTTGTTGCACTAATGGCTGCACGGGCACCTGGATGTATTACCCCTATGACTGGGATATCAACCTTTTCTGAGATATAGGTTAATGCAGCTGCCGTTGCTGTATTACAAGCAATAACGATCATTTTGGGCTCAAACTGTATGAGAAAATCTACGATTTGTTCAGTAAACATTCTAACTTGTTCAGATGATCTCGGTCCGTATGGTGTACGGGCTGTATCACCAAAATATATAATTTTCTCACGAGGGAGCTGTCTCATCACTTCTTTCGCAACAGTTAGTCCCCCCACGCCAGAGTCTAATATTGCTATTGCACGCTTCACGAACACACCGCTTCCTTCTGTCTCAATTTCTGTTTCCTAGGAATCAATTTCTTAAGATTCATTTACTCTTTATGAAATTGATTCACTTTGCTACCATATGATAATGGAAACGATAACGTACCTAAATTTTAATTCAAATCAATCTGTCCTACAAGCACTATACATAATAATACGTCTTCACAGAAAAAAAGGCCTTACATCCTATGGAATCAGGATAAGGCCTACTCTTCAATTGTTCTTAGTTCAATTCATCATCCACAAATAGGTCAAAAGCATCTGTATCTGAATTATCCGGTAATGATGAAATACTAGCTTTCTCTTCCACTACATCTTGTTTAGCGCAACGCCAAGTTTGAATGTCCTGAGCAATACCACTAGCTTTCGTCTTAACAATACCGTAAATATTAGAACCTTGCTCACTAGCAACATGCACCAATTCCTGCGTCTTGTTACTCACCTGACGGGTTGTGTCTACGATGTCTTTACGCAATTCTGAACCAGGCTTTGGTGCCAGCAATAACGCAGTAACAGACCCTAATAAACTACCTACCAACGCACCCCATAAGAAACTTTTATCATTGTCCTTCATCATCCATCTCTCCTTCTTTAAGCTTAGACACAAGTGTCTAATAAAGTATTAATGCACCCATCAACCCACCATAATCGGGCGAATGCCTATTTCTTAATGCATTATAATCAGAGGATGCTTGTCTTGATACACGGGACAACCTAGTTTATTAACTATTTATTCATTGTTGTTGTTAAACTGACTTGCTGCATGCTTTGCCCCTGGATTAAGATCAAGTACATAACGTTCTGGAACCACTAAAGCATGCTGATGCTCACATAAATAAGCTTTATCTGCCGATGTTCCAATGGATTCGCCATCATGGATAATATCACCTTGGTCGTATAAATATTTAGAGATAACGAGTAAGTCACGAGCTACCTCACTAGGATCCATACCGTAGAAATGACATTGGATATCAGGAATACCCAAGGATGATAATCCAAGTGTATCCATAATCATGACCTTTTCTTTACCAGTACTATAGAGGCGAAGATTGACTGCCCCATATAGTTTTTCTCCTAAATCAACAGCTTCCAGATACGTAGTGGGGTGAACCAACTTCTCACTACCATGCCAATACATCGCCTTACATGGTGCTGTTTCTTCAATTGCCTGAACTAATCCTAAAATAAGTTCAAACCGCTGCTTATACGGAAGTCCAGCCGTAAACAAATCATGGATACGAATACTGTACTGACATTTCTCTACAGTCTGCCGAACATTTTGCCAGTGAAAACTTTGTTGTAAGGCAACATCGAAGCGAGTGAAATCTTGAATCTTCCGTGGTTCATATATACAACTCTGAGCAGGAACCTCAACATCTTCAAATGAAACTTTATGGTCCATGTGAAAGAAGACTAAAGGATGAGAGTTCTCATCTTCAGAGTCAGCTATCTCTTGTACAAAAGGAGATGGTAATTCATTACCTGCTTCAGAGATTTTTACGATCCCTGTATATTTTTCCAAGGTTGCACGAAGTTTTTCTACAGAAAGCACAGGTAATTGATCATACAAAAATTCTACTATATAGATCGGGGCAAAGCCCGAAGAATCACTATCATTCTCTAATTGTTGATCAACACTATTGTTTTTTACATCAGAAGTCATTCTACATACTCTCCTTTTATATCATGAAGTTCCTAATTCTCGATCAAGATAATCTTTTACCGAAGTGACAAAGTCATTCAAGATCGTTGGAAGGACCTTGGTTAATGGATGAAGAGAAGAACGATCCCATTCATAATAGTCCTGAACCAGAGGTCTACGAAGTTTCACTAATTCAATTAAGCAATTATAAATTGTATTATTAAAAACATTCTCTTTATGTGTAATTTCAAGGATATCCTCGTAACTACTAGCATCTCGCATGATGAAACCATCGATAAGAAAACTACCAACATCGGTTACAGTTTCGATTGCTAAATGTAAAGCTCGTTCCTGAGCAAAACTCAAGCTAAGACCCTTATCCCATTTATCCACTACGATTTGAAGAACCTCTACGATCTCAGGAATGGCTTGTAATCGTCTGTCGATCTGTTCTCTATTGACATAATACACGGCTTGACCCCCATACAATATGTTAGTCGAAAATTCGATTTATACCTCGTAATCTACAGCTATTGAGCTTTCCTTGAATTCATTCATATGCTGAATAACTAACTGATGAACAGGATGAACTTGATAAGCCTGAAGGTCTTTAAGTGATTCAACTTCTGTAATCAATGAAATATCATATGAACGTTCAGAACGAATCACATCAATACCAACTTCTATGGATTTAAGCTGTGGAATCTTACCCTCCATATTTCTCAGAACATCTGCTGTTCTATTAATACTTTCAGGAGAACTATCTTTTAATTTGAAGAATACAATATGTTTAATCATGGAATACTCCTTATCATCTTAAAAAATATGGTTCATCAAAAATATAACATACCCTATGACTTTGTTAAAGAAACTTGTCATTTATGGTTTCTTATTTAGATCATTGTTATGTTTTTCCTTATTCTTCAAGGCAGCAATGATTCTTGTAATTTGTTCAGGTAGAGGTAATCCTAACCGTCCATAATTCTCAGTAATGGATATGAGTTCATTTACCATATAAAAATAAATGACACCACTTTTCACTGCTCCAAACCCATTATTCATTAAAAGATCCAATTGATGTGCTAATATAATAACTAGGAACATCAACGCCTTACGCGTCAATCCCCAAAAACCAATCTTGCTATTGAGACCTGATTTATTCTTGATTGCTGCTAGTACACCTGTGATATAATCAATTATGATCACAACAAGAAATATATTAAGCAATTGATTCCAACTACCAAAAGAAAACGTAAGAATAGTTCCAATAATACCAGTCATACCTTGTACTATATATATGTTCACCATACCCACTCCTTCCTTCGACTTCACATAAACTATCATATGTTGAGAACTGTTGGATGAAATGGTCAATATCATCATTCTCATAGATTAATAGATTAGCTAGATTTTGAAATAGGGATGGTTAGTGTTACTATTGTAACTTCTTCATATGATGGTTTACCTTAACGCACTACGCTTGGTAGGGGATTCCATCATCTAGAGTGAAATTCATAAAAATCATCGGAGGAATTATGCCTACTCAACCAGAAAAACATTCGATTCAGGCCTGGGCTCTGATCAACCGTAAGTATCTAGGAAAAGGTGTTCGTGTCAAACGTTTCCGCAAACCCACTCGTTGTCAAATACGCAATCGTGTTCTGCTCGCAATTCTCATGACAAGAGACATCAAATTATCTAAATTGGCTGAAGATCTCTCTGTATCTTCTCGAAGTGTCAGCGCTTGGGTATATGAAGGACGAATTCCTAGTAAGAAGAATATGGATAGCGTCTGTCAGTATTTAGGGTATCCGCGACATATTCTATTTAATGAAGAACTCCTCGAAAAAAGTCCGATCATTTGCCAACCAGCACATTCAAAATTTATGCGAAGAACGATAACTCGCTCCCCTATTAGTAACCATATTCTTACGGGACTCTGTATGGTTCATGATCTATCCGTCAGTGATGTGAGTAAGTGGATCAATGTTCATCCGGGAACATTCCGTAAATGGTTACATCAGGGTACACTACCATCCAAAACATTCCAAGAAAAGGCAGAAGACTTTTTCCGAATCCCTATGTCCATTCTATTCGCTGATTGCATGATACAGGAGACTAATGATGATCTTAGTCATGCATAAATCTTGGGACTATCTATACGGTATGACAACAATAAAGCTAGGATGACTGAACTTAGTTCAGTCACCCTAGCTTTTTTATTCTCCATGAATCAATTATACGTCTGCTTGTTCCTTCAAGGATTTCAGTTTCTTCATCACATTATTCTCACCACGACCGAAGTAATCATGAAGCTTACTATATTCTTGATATAATACGTCATACACTGCCTTGTTCTCAGGAATAGGTGTGAAGCTTTCTTCACGAATACGCGCCATGTATTGTGCAGCATCGACGATATTGTCATACCCACCGTTTTCTTTACCAGCAGCTACAGCGGCAAACATTGCTGCACCTAGGGCAGGTGTCTGAGTGGAAGCGGACACTTTGATTTCCCGACCGGTAACATCCGCATAAATTTGCATAAGTAATTTATTCTTTTGTGGCAATCCACCACATGCATATAGCACCTCAACTGGAACCCCATTATTATGGAATGCATCCACAATGGTACGAGTTCCAAAAGCTGTTGCTTCAAGTAATGTACGATATACTTCTTCTGGCTTGGTGAGTAACGTATAACCCACAATTAACCCAGTAAGGTCCGTATCAACCAATACTGAACGATTCCCATTCCACCAATCAAGGGCTAATAGTCCCGTCTGACCTGGTCGGTAAGCTGCTGCTTTCTTCTCGAGCCATTCATGAACAGAGATTCCTTCTTGTTTCGCTTGGTCTTTGACTGTACCAGGGACAGCTTCATCTACGAACCATGCAAAGATGTCTCCAACAGCCGATTGACCTGCCTCATAACCGAAGTAACCAGGTATAATACCATCTTCTACAGCACCACACATACCTTCAACTTCGCGTTCTTCATCACCCAATAATAAATGACAAATCGATGTACCCATAGACATAACAAGCTTACCTGGCGTAACTACACCTACCGCTGGAACTGCAGCATGAGCATCTACATTACCTACGGCAACTGCAATTCCAGCCAATAGACCCATTTTCTCTGCCATTCCCGGAGTTAATCCACCCGCTTTAGTACCCAGTGGATATACTTCACCACGTAACTTCGTATCTGCAATATTCTCCAAACGAGGATCTAATGCTTTAAAGAAATCTTTACTTGGGTACCCATCACGCTTGTGGTGAATAGATTTGTATCCAGCCGTACATTGATTTCGTTTAAGACTTCCGCACATTTGCATAATCACCCAGTCGGTAGCTTCTACAAATTGATCAGCCGCATCATAAATCTCGGGTGCTTCATTCAATATTTGCCATGCTTTCGCAATCATCCACTCGGAGGATATCTTACCACCATATCGTGGGAGGAATTTTTCTCCTCTTTCAGCAGCGATAACGTTAAGGCGATTAGCCTCATCTTGTGCCGCATGATGCTTCCATAACTTCACCCAACTATGTGGATTATCTTTATAGTCATCTTTTAAACAAAGCGGTGTACCCTTCTCATCTATAGGAAGCATCGTACAAGCTGTGAAGTCTATTCCAATCCCAATAACATCCGCTGCTGAGATTCCAGCTTCCTTCATAACTGCTGGAACAGAATTAGTCAGAACCTCGATGTAATCTGCTGGATGCTCAAGGGCCCAATCCATGCTTAACTTCAACCCGTTCCCTGGAAGATTCTCATCGATTACTCCATGACGGTAAGGTGTGACATGCGTTGCGACCTCATCACCATTCGAAAGATTAACCAATACCGCTCTTCCTGACTCTGTCCCATAATCTACTCCTACCGCATATTTAATACTCATCTTAATGCTCCCCCTTCTTCTGACCATAGTATGCATTCGCGCCATGTTTACGGAAAAAGTGCTTATCTAACAGTGCCTGATCCATCGGTCCTAGGTCAGGATTCAGCACAAATGAACGATAGGCAATCTTTGCTACTTCTTCTGTTACTACTGCATTGTGAACCGCGTCATGTGCATTCTTACCCCAACAGAAAGGAGCGTGTAAATTCACTAATACGCCAGGGACATCCATAGGATTCATATCTCTAAAAGTTTCAATAATGACGTGACCTGTCTCTAATTCATATTCACCAGCAATTTCTGATTCTGTCATTTTTCTAGTACATGGGATGGTTCCATAGAAATAATCACCATGTGTGGTCCCTAGTGCCGGAATACCACGTCCTGCTTGAGCCCAACTTGTAGCCCAAGATGAATGGGTATGTACAACACCACCGATCTCTGTGAAGTTTCGATATAGTGCAAGATGTGTTGGGGTATCTGAAGAAGGTCTTAGATCTCCTTCTATAATTTCACCTTTCAAATTTACAACAACTAATTGATCTGCTTTAAGTTCTTCATAGGGCACACCACTAGGTTTGATCACAACTAAACCTTGCTCACGATCAATACCACTAACATTACCCCAGGTAAACGTAACTAGCCCATATTTAGGAAGCGCAAGATTGGCTTCTAACACTTCTTCTTTCAGTTGTTCTAACATGTTATGAAATGCTCCCTTCTCGTCTATTCTCATTAAAATATTGAATGAAAGCGTAAACTATTATGTTATAATAAATGAATTTATCCAAACATAACAGTTTTATATAAATTCATTATACACTTGTACGTACAACTTATCCAACTATTTTTAACAACAAAAAAAGTCAATTCCGTTAGAGGAAAAGACTTTAGATTTCATTTCAATGTTAGTTACTACTACAACATCACTTTAGACGTCGATTCGCGAATAATAAGTTCCGGTTTTAAAATATTCTCTCCACCTTCGAACCTTTCCATTTTCCCCTCAATCATCGAAATCATCCATTGTGCTGCCTTAATTCCCAACTCCCTCTTGGGATGACTAATCGTTGTAAGCTTCACTTCAGTCGCTGTTGAGAGGAAAGAATCATCAAAGCCGACAATCGATAAATCTTTAGGAACAGAACAACCATTCGAACGAACGGTATCTAATAATTGAACTGCTAGTTGATCATTATATGTAACCCAACCTGTAGGTCGTTCGCCAATGGGTAACTTTAACATCTTAGCAGCATACTCTTGCGGTTTGTCTTTCTTCTCCTCAGTAATATATGTAAATACTGAGTTTGATGATAATGGAATATTGTATTTATGGTGAGCTGATATAAACCCCTTCATACGACGAATTCCCTGCATGTCATCTGTTTTAAAGAACCCCGTTAATTGCCGATGACCTAACGAGATCAGATGCTCCGCAGCCAGAAAACCTCCCCTCTCATCATCCACTCTTAGACAAGGAGAATCCATTTCCTCATAACGTGCATTTACCATAATATAAGGTATTTGACGATTCTCCATCGTAAGAAAATAACTCAGATTAGGATTGCGTTCACCACTCTTCGTAGGCTCCATAATAATCCCGCTAAGTGATTGATCCAACATCATCTCCAGACATTCTCGTTCCTTATCTCTATCATTATCTGTACTTGTTAACAATAGGTGATATCCATGACTTCGCAGTTCACTTTCAATCCCCTGTACAATTAAGGGGAAAATATAATCTGAAATGTAGGTTGTAACTACACCAATGGTCTGTGTATTGTTCGTTACTTTCATGCTGGGTTGCGTAACAAATGTCCCTTTTCCTTGAATACGAAATAACCAACCCTCTTGAACGAGTTCACCAATCGCTTGACGTACCGTTTGTCGACTAACCTGATACTGTTCAGATATTTCATTCTCAGATGGGAGCTGACTTTCTGGTAGTAACTTGGATGAATGGATCCATGATAAGATTTCTTGCTTTACAATTCTATATTTTGCGGTCATGGCTCCTCCGTTAGACTATTATTTGGTTCAAGATGTAGGTATTATATCATATAATTTATTTGTACGTACAACTTGCCGTTTCATCCATCTAACTTATGAATCGAAATTACCGAACGCAAATAGAGACGAATCCACATGAAAGGGCTTCGTCTCTTAGAATTACATGTTTACTTCAGCCAAACCGGCCGGTGATATAATCCTGAGTCTTCGGATTAGTTGGGTTGGTGAAGATCGTATCTGTCGTATCATATTCCATCAAAGTGCCTAGATAGAAATATGCAGTATAATCAGATATTCTTGCAGCCTGCTGCATATTGTGTGTAACAATTACAATGCTGAGATCCTTCTTTAGTTCAACGATAAGTTCTTCTACTTTTGCCGTAGATACAGGATCAAGTGCTGATGCCGGTTCATCCAACAATAGAATACGAGGATTAACAGAAAGCGCACGTGCTATACATAGCCGTTGTTGCTGGCCTCCAGATAAAGATAGCGCAGATTGCTTCAAGCGATCCTTAACTTCATCCCATAATGCTGCCTTTCTTAAACTACTTTCAACAATTTCATCTAATTTCTTCTTATTCTTGATTCCGTGGTATTTCGGACCAAAAGCAATATTCTCATAAATTGATTTGTAGAAAGGATTTGGTTTCTGCCATACCATCCCGATGTTTTGTCTTAATTCAATGACATCGGTTCCTGGTGAATTAATATCTTTGCCATTAATCCAGATTTCACCTTCAATCCTAGAACCAACAATCTCATCATTCATGCGGTTTAAGGAACGTAGAAATGTAGATTTCCCGCATCCGGAAGGACCGATCAATGCGGTTACACTTTGTTCAGGAAAATTCATATCAATTTTTTTTACCGCTTCGTATGTCCCATAAAAGACACTGAGTTTCTCTGTTCGAAAGGATGTTTGCATATATGTGTACCCCTATTCCGTAACTTTAGATGCTGTAAAGTAGCGATATAATACTCTACCCAGCCATCTAGCAAGTAAATTGAATACTAATACAAGGATAACGAGCACTGCTGAAGCTCCAGCAGCAATCTCTGCTGCATCTGGTGCTAGACCCTCATTATTTATTTTCCAGATATGAACAGCTAATGTTTCGGCAGGACGGAATGGATTAATCGGTGACATAGGACTAAAGGGATTCCAATCCGTGAAATCAAGTCTTGGCGTGGACATCCCTGCTGTAAATAGAAGTGCAGCTGCCTCTCCGAATACTCTACCCGCTGCAAGTACAATTCCCGTCACGAGACTCGGTAATGCCACGGGAAATAGGATCGATGTAATAATCTTCCACTTGGACAACCCAAGTGCAAGTCCAGCTTCTTTCTGCTCCTTAGCAACACCTCTGAAAGCTTGCTCCGTAACACGTACTATAAGTGGTAAGTTG
This sequence comes from Paenibacillus crassostreae, assembly GCF_001857945.1. Classification (NCBI taxonomy): domain Bacteria; kingdom Bacillati; phylum Bacillota; class Bacilli; order Caryophanales; family Paenibacillaceae; genus Paenibacillus; species Paenibacillus crassostreae. The sequence continues at coordinate 3,961,404 of NZ_CP017770.1, read as the reverse complement.
AAAATGGTCAGTACTAACGCACCTGAGAAGAGTGAGAAACCAAATCCAAAAGTATTTACAACCAGTAACAAACCGAACAATCCTACTACGATCGATGGAAAGGATGAGAGCACTTCTACTACAAGGCGAATCGTACCTGTAATTTTACCAGGCTTAGCGTATTCCGCCATGTAAATCCCTGCACCCAGACCTAATGGAATCGTAATAATCAATGTGAGTACCAATAAGAAGAGTGAGTTAAATAATTGTGGTCCAATCCCCCCACCTACTCTAATGGTCTGTGGAATAGATGTTAAGAATGACCAACTAATATGACTAAATCCTCTAAATAGGATATATCCCAACAACCCGAGTAATACAGCAACAATGATTAAGGAGAATGTGACAATTACGCCAGTAGCAATTTTATCAACTGTTTTGGGTTTCAAATCCGATTTCTCCTTTCAAGAAGTCTAACAACAATTACGAAGATAAATGTCATGATCATAAGAGCTAGAGCCATACTCCAAAGAGCATTATTTTCGATAGATCCACCGATGGTATTTCCCATATTCAACGTAATTACACTTGTAAGTGTGGACGCTGATTGAAACAATGAATTAGGTATATGAGGAGCATTCCCAATAACCATCTGTACAGCTAATGCTTCACCAAACGCACGTGCCATACCAAGTACGATCCCAGTAAGGATGGATGGCAAGACGGTTGGTATAACCACTCTAGAAATAGTCTGCCAGCGTGTAGCTCCTAGTGCAAAGGAAGACTCCTTCAATCCTTTAGGAAGAGTACTGAGTGCATCTGTTGTAATACTTGTAATGGTAGGCAGAATCATAATTGAGAGCACTAATGAACCTGCAGCAATCCCAATCCCCTGCCCTGGAAATATATCACGAAAGAGTGGAACGATAACAGATAACCCAACAAAGCCATATACAACAGATGGAATACCTGCAAGCAATTCGATGACAGGCTGTAGTATTCTTTTTCCCCAACCTGGAACAATTTCTGTCATGAATAACGAAGCACAAATACTTAATGGACTTGCAATTAATGCTGCCAAAATTGAAGTTGAGAAGGAGCCAACAATAAAGGGAAGGGCACCATAAAGTGGATTATCCGAACCTGGGCTCCATTTTGTTCCAAACAAGAAATCACCAACATTTAAACCATCTTTGATAAAGGTCGAAAGACCTTTAGATGCTACGAAGTAGATCATGGATACAATGATAATAACAAGCAAAGATACGCAGAACGTCGTGTAAATACGTCCAATCGAATCTTCCATGTGATGCCTTTTCATTCGAATAGGAGATGGATTTTTCGCTTTCATAGCTGTCCTACTTTCTTAAAGTGAAAATAGAGGCAGATAAATCCGCCTCTTTGGTAATATAAACCAGTGTATATTCATTTTTAAATTATTTATTTGTAATGTTTCCATCCACATCACGCGATACTTTCATATCAGATGCTGGGATATAACCAAGTTCAACAACATCAGCTTTTTGAACTTCATCTGAAACCATGTAGTCTAGGAATGCTTTTACAACTTCATTAGGTTCACCCTTTGTATACATATGTTCATAAGCCCATACTGGGTAAGTTCCTGCTGTAACATTCTCTACTGTCGCTTCAACACCTTCATATTGAACGGTTTTAATTGAATCGTCTAGATAAGATAATGCAAGGTATCCAATCGCACCTGGAGTTTCTGATACGATTTTTCTAACGTTACCTGATGATTCTTCTAGAATTGAACCTTCAATATCATCAACTTTCGTACCCATTGCATATTTTTCAAAAGTACTGCGTGTTCCTGAACTACTTGGACGGTTTACAATAACAATTTTTTGATCAGCTCCGCCAATTTCGCTCCAGTTCGTAATCTTACCAGAGAAGATATCTATAAGTTGTTGCTTCGTTAAGTTATCTACACCAATTTCTTTATTAGCTACAGTAGCCATCGCAACGACTGCTACTTGATGATCAACCAATTCTTTAGCTTTATCAGCATCTGCATCTTTTAACTTCTCTTCAGCAAATACGTCGGAGTTACCTATGTCCGCTTGTCCTCCAGATACTTGTGTAAGACCTGTACCGCTACCGCCACCTTGAACTTGAACTGCTATTTTGGAATATTCTTCTTCAGCCATAAATTTCTGTCCTACTTGTTCAACTAATGGTTGTAATGCTGTTGATCCAACTGCTAGGATAGAACCTGTTAAAGCTTCTGTTTTTGTTTCTGTCTCTGTCTCTGTAGTATTTGCTGCCCCTTGGTTAGCACCGTTGTTTGTAGCGTTGTTTGTTCCACATGCTGCTAGTGCAATGACTAGTGCAAATGACCCCAATAATAGAAATGGTTTTCTTAATCTCATCTTTTATCTCTCCTCCTAATATATCTGAATTCACCATGTTGAGTCGTTTTCTGTAACTCACAAACTTATTATAATTCTCGAACATTTTTTCAAAATCGTTATTATGTAAATTTAAAAACAAATATTATAATATAAACTTTATATTTCTATAGATTTTATCTATAATAGTTGTATTACAATCGAATTAGGTGGTGAGATACATCAATATTTTAAAACTGATGATCCTTGTATATATTGATAAATATAAAAAAGTAACGGATGTTGCAAAAGAACTAAATATGAAACAACCTTCTGTGACATTCCATATGAAAAGTTTAGAAGAGGAAATGGGTGCTGTCTTATTTGAATCTAAGAGAGGACGTATGATCTTAACCGAAGCAGGTCAGGCTCTTTATCCTTACGCCTTAAAAATAACTGGACTTGCTGCTGAAGCCAAAAAAGTTGTTCGAGATTATTCAGTATTGGAAAAAGGTACGCTATGTATTGGTGCGGATCAAGGTACCAGCATCTTCCCTTTACCTCTATTAATTAGTTCCTTCACCAAACATCATACGGGTGTTCAACTTCGTATTATTAATAAGCCAACTCAAACAATTAAATCTTTATTAAGTGATCATGATATTGATATTGCCATATTTCATTCTACCGACCATCAACAATCCTCTGACGATGCCATAGTTATCAATCCATTACTCGATGATGAATTAGTAGTCATTTTTGGGCCCCAACATCGATTTGCAGATTTTGAACATATCGACCCTCAACACATAGCCATGGAATTCTTCATTCAACATGCTGAAGGCTCCTTTATTAACGAGTTTACACAACAATGGTCTAGTAATAACAGCATTCATCTCTGGGAGCGTATTCAGTTGGATTCAATGGAAGCCATCAAGTTGACCGTGCAATCCGGGGATCATATCTCCTTCTTCCCGAAACGAAGTATCCAACTCGACCTTGAACAAGGACTTCTTAAGTCTCTTCCAATTCCAGGACATGTTATTCCTAATATAAGACCTGTCATAGCTTTTCAACAAGATCCAACTCATTTATCTCTACGTAATGAGTTTGTGGAATTCTCTAGAAATTATACCTTTTAAGAAGAAACAGAAATATAAGAAATAGAGTATCATTTGAAAAAGCCGTTAAATACTTGAGATCCAAGTATTTAACGGCTTTACTTTATTTAACGCACTTCAAATGATTTAGGATAAGCGCGAACTGTAGTCTTCATAACCAAATTGTCTAATAATCTTGATTCCATCTGTGTCATTATATGTTGCAATAGAAGGTAAGTTTACCCCATTAAACATATGATTCTTAACCATTGTGTAATGCCCCATATCACAGAATACAAGTTGATCACCAGGCTTCAATGGTTCTTTGAAGGAATAGTCTCCTATTACATCTCCAGCAAGACAGGTCATTCCACCTAATCTATAGGTATGAGCATATTCACCAGATACACCTGCATCAATAATGTTTGGTCTATACGGCATTGCTAGTACATCAGGCATATGACATTCAGCTGAAGTGTCAAGAATCGCAATATTCATACCATTATCTACAATATCAAGGACAGTAGCCACCAGATAACCTGTATTTAAAGCGATTGCTTCACCTGGTTCTAGATACACATCAACATCGTATTTATCTTTTAGATACAGGATCGTACTAACAAGTTTTTCAATGTCATAATCAGGTCTCGTAATATGATGCCCTCCACCAAGATTAAGCCATTTCATACCTTTGATATACTCTCCAAATTTCTCTTCCACCACTTTAAGCGTGCGCTCAAGTGTATCTGAGTTCTGTTCACACAAGGTATGGAAATGGATTCCATCCAAACCTGCGAGTTCCTCTGGTCTGAAATTGGACAGCGTTACTCCTAGTCTTGAATGATTATAGCAAGGATCATATAATGGAGTCTCAATTTCCGAGTATTCTGGATTCACTCGAATACCACATTCAATGGTCTTCGAGTGAACACTCTTTACCTTGTCCTTATATTTATTCCATTGATCAAAGGAATTAAAGACAAGATGGTCAACATAACCTAATAACTCATCAAATTCTCTATCAATATATGCAGGCGCATAGGCATGTACTTCTTTACCCATTTCTTCGAATCCAAGTCTAGCTTCGAATAATGAGCTCGATGTTACACCTTTTAAGTACTTTCCAACTAATGGGAAGACAGAAAACATCGAGAATCCCTTTAGGGCAAGAAGAATTTTAGCACCTGTACGTTCTTGTACAGAATTTAGGATTTCAAGATTCTTTAGTAGCAATCTTTCATCCACAATATAACAGGGAGACGGGATCGAACTAATATCAATGTCTATTCCCATAATATATCCCTCAATCAAGAAGCGTTGGCGAGAAATCTTCTTGCCACGGCAGTCCATGTTTATTTAGAGCTTCCATAAATGGATCAGGGTCGAATTCTTCTACATTATATACACCAGGCTTCTTCCAGATCCCTTTAATAATAAGCATAGCCCCTATCATAGCAGGAACCCCTGTTGTATATGAAATAGCTTGGGAACCAACCTCTGCATAACATTCTTCATGTACACAAACATTATATACGTAATAGGTTTTTGGCTTTCCGTCTTTAGTTCCTTGAATAATACAGCCAATATTGGTTTTTCCTTTGGTTCTAGGTCCTAGTGATGCAGGATCCGGTAGTATTGCCTTTAAAAATTGAAGTGGAACAATCTCTTTACCTTCATATATGATAGGCTCGATGGAGGTCATCCCCACATTCTGAAGCACATTTAAATGATTAAGATAATTCTGTGAGAACGTCATCCAGAATCTGATCTTCTTGACTCCTTTAATGTTAACAGCTAACGATTCTAATTCTTCATGATATAGGAGATAGATATCTTTCGGACCGATTTCTGGTAGGTCATAAACCTTCTTCTCAGAAAGAGGCTCCGTTTCAATCCATTCACCATTCTCGAAATAACGGCCTTTAGCAGTAATTTCACGAATATTGATTTCAGGGTTGAAATTGGTTGCAAAAGCATACCCATGATCTCCAGCATTTGCATCCACAATATCAATAGTGTGAATTTCATCGAAATAATGTTTTTGTGCATATGCAGTGAAAACACCAGTCACACCAGGGTCAAATCCACTTCCAAGCAAAGCTGTAATACCAGCCTTTTCAAATTTCTCTTTATAAGCCCACTGCCACTTGTATTCAAATTTAGGTGTATCCAATGGCTCATAGTTTGCGGTGTCTACATAATGTACACCAGTTGCAAGGCACGCATCCATAATGGTCAAGTCCTGATAAGGGAGAGCCACATTAATAACAACATCCGGCCCAAAACTTTTAATCAACTCAATGACCTCATCAGTATTATCAGCATCCAGCTGAGCCGTATGAATAATTGTACGGCCTCCGGCCAATTTATTTTTTAGATCTTCGCATTTCGAAACAGTCCTACTTGCAATGCAAATCTCTTCAAAAACATCCGGGTTCTGGCAGCATTTATGAACTACAACACTTGCAACGCCACCAGCGCCAATAATTAAAGCTTTTCCCAAAATTGATAACCTCCTAAAATTCATATGCAAAAATCAAACAAGGACGATTATACAAAAGATACTACAAATAATCAATAAAAACGTCAAAAAACTATCATTTTTCAGGATTACCCCATAGTTTTTTTATAAATCCTCAATAATCCATGATAATTCTTCATATCCCATCATTTTAATTCGATAAAGTTAAACATATAAGATTTATGTGTATATTTTATTTTGATAACAATATGATTCCAATCATTCATCAAAATATGCATTATTGATAATACTCTTTTACAACGATAAAATATGGATAAGATCGGATATATCCTTACATAAAATAAAAATCAACTTAAGAGGTGATCATAGTACATGCCAAGCTTAATTCTAGAGGGAGGTACACTCAGACCGATATTCAGTTCTGGTGTCATGGATGCACTCCTAGATCAGGATTTAATGTTCCCGTATTGCATTGGTGTGTCCGCAGGAATCAGCAACGGGTTCTCCTATATATCTAAACAAAAGCGAAGAAATCTAATCATTATGGAACAGTATCGCCACGATCCACGTTATATTGGATACCGTAATTTCCTACGATCTCGTAGCTTATTCGGATTAGATTTTGTATTCGGAGAGATTCCTAGTAAGTTACTTCCCTTTGATATAGAAGCATTCCAAAATTACAACGGGCAATTATTGGTTGGTGTCACGAATGCCCACACTGGATTACCTGAATATATAAATGGAATGGATGTTGACGAGAAGTGGACCATGCTTCGTGCAACCTGCGCAATTCCTTTATATTTCCCTGCTATTGAGTTGAATGGGAATAAATATTATGACGGGGGATTAGCTGATCCAATTCCTATTCGTAAGGCAATTGCCGACGGCAATGATCAACATCTTATTGTTCTAACACAACCCAAAGGTTATGTGAAGAAATTCAGCAAACAAAATGCGATGATCGGCAAACTATTTAGGAATAAATTCCCTCAGCTTGAAGAAGTATTACTAACTAGACATGAGAAATATAATGAAACTGTACAATTCTGTGAGCAATTAGAGCAAGATGGAAAAGCGATCATTATCCGTCCAGGTCAAGCTCTTAACAGCTTTGAAAAGGACATCAACAAGCTTAGATATTCATGCCAACATGGTTATGACTTAGCTATGAACAACATGAAAGGTATCCATCAGCTTTTCCAATGAGAATTATCGAAGCCTCAAGATATTAACTTAGATCATATATGCTAATCCAGTAAATTATACAAAAAAAAGGGTTTACACTGAGTGTCTAAATTCAGACCTTTAGTGTAAACCCCTTTTTATGCTAAGTTTTCATTTCTTAATTGCTTCATTTCAATAGTTAATTAAGCATGAAAATCCGTTCCGGATTTGACAGCTTGGATATGACCAGCTCTTATAACAAAATCTCCGAAATGTTCGTCTACCTGACGTTCCTTCGCAAATTGGTGAATCATCGGATTTAAAATAGATAGAATCTCTTCTTCTCCGATATTTTCACGATATAATTTGTTCAATCGTTCTCCCGCAAAACCGGCCCCTAAATACAAATTGTATTTACCAGGACCTTTGCCCATGAACGCAATCTCTCCTAGTGCTGGTCGAGCGCAACCATTAGGGCAACCTGTCATACGAATAGTAATTTCCTCTTCAGCTAATCCTACTTCTGCTAGGATAGGCTCTATCTTATCAAGAAGAGTAGGTAGATAACGTTCAGACTCAGCCATAGCCAAGCCACAAGTCGGAAGGGCTACGCAAGAAATAGAACTTCTCCGTAATGCAGTATAATGTGAACCATCTGTAAGTCCATACTCCTTGATCAAAGCCTCAATTTTTTGCTTCTTCTGGTTCGTTATGTTGCCAATAACGACATTCTGATTCGGAGTAATTCGGAAGTCTCCCGTATGAATCTTAGCAATTTCCCGTAAGCCCGTCATCAAAGGATTGTTCTCTTGATCTTCAATCCGACCACTAGCAATAAATAGAGTTAGAAACCATTTCCCGTTCGTTCCTTTGACCCATCCATAACGATCACCATTATGTTTAAATTCGTAAGGACGCGCTTCTTCAAGTTTCCATCCAAGTCTATCTTGAAGTTCGTTAATAAACCATTCTATTCCATATCTATCGATTGTGTATTTGAATCGAGCATATTTACGAACTGAGCGATTGCCATAATCACGTTGGATCATGATCGTTTTCTCTGCTAAATCGACCACCTGTTGTGGTGTGCAGAATCCGATTACCTTCGCCAGTTGTGGGTACGTCTGTGTATCTCCATAAGTCATCCCCATACCCCCACCAACAGCTACATTAAATCCTTTGAGTTGTCCCTCTTCATAAATAGCAATTAGGCCAAGATCTTGGGAGAAAACATCCACATCATTAGTTGGTGGTACCGTTACACCGATTTTAAACTTACGTGGCAGGTATAACTTACCGTAAATTGGTTCAACTTCTTGCTCACTCTTATCGGTATCCACTACCTTTTCACCATCAAGCCAAATCTCATGATAGGCATTGGTACGTGGAGCAAGGTGATTACATAGCTTATTGGCCCATTCATACACTTCCGCATGAACCTCCGACTGATAAGGATTCGGATTACACATGATATTACGATTCACATCACCACAAGCGGCTAGCGTAGTTAGCAATGTGTCGTTTATGGTGCGTATACTCTTCTTTAAATTCCACTTCAAAATTCCATGAAATTGGATAGTCTGCCGCGTAGTCAGACGTAAAGATCCTGTAGTATACTCACGAGCAAGACGATCCATTTCTAACCATTGAGCTGATGTTAGAACCCCTCCTGGAGCACGTATCCGCACCATGAATTGATAAGCAGGTTCTAGCTTCTGGCGATACCGTTCATTCCGTACATCTCTATTATCCTGCATGTAGCTGCCATGGAATTTCATTAATCGATTCTCATCCTCAGACATCGATCCAGTAATTCCATCTTTAAGGGCCTCTTCAAGTTCACCACGTAAATAAAGACTTCTTATCTTAATATCTTCTACATCACTTGGTGGACCATCCTGTAATACAACCGTTTTATTCTGAGTCATTAATTCTCTATCTCCTTTCACTTTCGCTGTTAAGTCTCAATATACGTCACGTTGGTAGCGGTTCTGCTGTTGCAAGTCAGCAAGATAAGCTAATGCTTGCTCGTTACTCTTGCCACCTACTTCTTCAATAATCTTAATCAAGGCGTTGTGAACATCATGTGCCATGTGTTTCTCATCACCACAAATATATACGGACGCACCATCTTCCAACCACTGATATAGCTCTCGGCCTTTTTCAAGCATACGGTGTTGTACATATACCTTCTGGTCCGTATCTCGAGAGAATGCAACATCCATCCGTGTAAGAACACCTTCCTTAACCCAACGTTGGAAATCTAGTTGATACAGAAAGTCTGTGAGGAAGTGCTGATCTCCATAGAATAACCAGTTCTTACCTGAAGCATTTGTCTCTGCTCGTTCTTCAATAAATGCACGGAAAGGTGCTACGCCTGTCCCTGGTCCAATCATGATAATCGGCGTCTCTGAATTCGCAGGAAGTTTGAAATTGGGATTCTGATGAATATATATCGGCAATGCATCACCAGATTCTAAACGTTCTGCACACTGCGTGGAGCAAACACCGTACCGCTCGCGGCCATTAACCTCATAACGGACTGTGCGGATGGTAAGATGAACTTCATCCGGATTCGCCTTGGAACTACTCGCAATCGAATACAGACGTGGAGGCATCTTTCGAAGGATCGATACGAATTCCTGTGTACTCGCATTCCAAGGAGAGAAATCCTGAACTAAATCTAATAAATCCTTTTCATTCAAGTAAGTTCTAAGCTCTTGCTCATGTCCTTCTACCAAAAGATCACTTAATCCCTTGTTAGACGTCAAATCTGCCGCTTTTTCTATTAATGGTTTTGTCAGGACCGTAATCTCAAATTGATTTAGTAATGCTTCACGAAGAGGACGCTCTTCACCCTTCTTATTGATCTGAACTAGTTCATCAGATTTCCAACCCATGGTCTCTATCAATGTATCCACTAAGTTAGAGTTGTTCTCAGGATATATTCCCACACAGTCGCCTGGTTCGTACTGCAATTGGGATCCTTCGAGGGATAATTCAAGATGACGTGTCTCACGTTCTGATCCACGAGCGTTAAGATTAATATTCTCAAGAACTTCAGCCTTAAATGGTGAAGTTCTTGAATATGCAGACTGCTCAGTTGACGTCCCGTTGCTAAATCCTGTGACTAATTCTGCGACTACAGAAGATCCTGAGGGTTCAATCAATTTAGATGATACATTGTCGAACCACTCAGCAGCTGATTCATCATAATCCACGTCACAATCCACACGATGAAAAATTCGATTTCCGCCTAATTCTTCTAAACGGATGTCGAAATCTTTACCCGTTTTACAGAAAAACTCATACGAGCTATCTCCTAAAGCTAGTACAGAGTATCGCAGATCCTTCAATTGTGGTGCTCTTTTACTATGCAAAAATTCGTAAAAAGGTAATGCGTTATCCGGTGCGTCTCCTTCTCCATGAGTACTCACAAGAATCAACAAATTCTGAACCTGCTTTAGGTTATTAGGTTTAAAGTTATTCATTGATGATAGATTAACTTTGAATCCTTGCTCTTCTAGTCTACGAGACAGACTTCCTGCTAGTCTTTGGCAATTACCTGTCTGGGAACCAAAGAGTATCGTAACATCTCGAGAAATAGAAACTGGATTGTTTACAACAACCTCAGTTACTTGTGTAGTTGTTTGTAAATTAATGTCAACTGATGATGGTGATGCTATACTTTGCAGAGCTGTAATATAGCCGCTCAGCCAGTTTTGTTGTGTTTCCGTTAGCGTTGGCAAAAGTCGATTAAGGAGTTCTACCTGCTCTTGATTAAAAGGGCTATTCATTACTTGTAGTTGCAACGTTATCCACCTCACAAAGAAATACAATCAGTTTTAATTCTCAGTATACTCATATGAATTATTAAATTTATGTTACTAACCTATCACAAAATGAGAATACGATCAATGTAAAAACGTAATCTATCAAATGATAATGTCAAATAAGACCTTATACCTAATTATAGATTTAGCTCATCCTTGAAGTCCAATAACAGTATCACAATAGAACCATAAGGATTTCTTATAGTGATTCCGTATGACCATGATCATTGGACATTTCTTGAATTTCATTTAATTCATCTACTTCAACTACATTGATCTTGAACACCTTGATCTCTTGAAATAATCTCTGCGATATTTCATTGATACTCATAGCTTGCTCAGCGATGTTGCTAATAGCATTATCCTGTTGCATGTTGGAAGCATTAACCTCCTGCACTCCTGCAGCTGTTTCTTCAGCGATCGATGCAACACAGTGAATAGACTCAGAAAGTCTAAAATTATTCGTTCTAGTTAAATCAACTTTCTGATGAATTTGTTCGATCTGCTTACTGATATCATCAATAGACTCATCAATGCTTTTAAACGATGATAAAGTTTCTTCGACTTTATGTTCTTGTTCATCAAGGCTCTCTTTTGTTTCAAGCATATATTTCTGAAATTCCATCATGCCTGTTTGCAAATCATTAATAATTGTTCCGATATGTACAGATGATTCCTTTGTTTGTACTGACAATTTTCTTACCTCATCAGCAATAACAGCAAAACCCTTTCCATATATCCCTGCTTGTGCTGCCTCGATAGCTGCATTTAATGAGAGCAAATTAGTCTGATTAGATATTTCTGTTATCGAATTCGTGATTCTAGTAATTTGTTGAGATTGTTCCATTAATTGAAGTAAAGCAACATATACCTTTTCTATCGAATTACGCGATTGTTCAGAACCCTTCTGTAATTCTGTAACAACGGCTACTCCTTTTCGTGTATTGCGATTTGCTAGATCACTAGTTGATACCATAACTTTGGTGAATTCCGTTATTTCATTTATTCCCTGCTCCAATTCATGAATTAAACTAGCACTTTGCTCTGATTGTTCTGCTTGCTGGGCCGCTCCAACTGATATTTCTTGAATGGTCTTAACAATTGCCTGATTCGTATGTGCTGTAATAGTGGAATGTTGTTGAAAAGAGTGGGCATTCATTGCTAGAGATGATGCGACAGACTGTGTCTGCTCAAGCATTCCCCTAACCCTCCGTACCATATGATCGAAATGATGACTGAGTTGACCTAATTCATCCTGCTGGGGTGAGTTGATCAGATACCTCAGATCACCCTCTGCTATTTGGCTTAGAGCCGATTGGATTCTATTAACAGGGGTCATAAAAGAGCGAATAATGAGTATAGCTATTACAATTGTGAATAGGATGACCACGATAGCCGCATACATTGAAATTGAAGATGTATCTTCTAGCAATTTTAGAGAATACAACTCAGCCTTTTGGGCATTCTCCTCCGCCGCTATATACAATTGGTCCGTTGTATTGTTCATTGCTTGGTTTATAGAAAGAACGTTTGTATATATGCTATTAATGATCTCAAGAGATGTATAGGGGTCTGCGCCTTGATTTTCAATTGTACTGATTAATTCTTCGATTTCTTCTCTGTATTCTATAATCTGATTTTGTAAAAGTTGCAAATCTCTGAATGCTGTTGAATTTTCTTCAAAAAACACTCTAGTTACTTCTGTATTAAGTTTATGTAGTGTTTCTTTGTAAACATTCACATACTTGAGATCTTTAGTCTGTGTAAGAGTTGTCACCAGTCCACTCATTTCTTGCAATAATTGGGATATTTGGACCACATTTATTCTTTTCTCCATCTCTACTTTTTGATTCTCCATCGAAGAGTGTACCAAATTAATGGTATAGTTCTGAAAAGATGCTACCCCCAGAAATATCACCGCAACTGCAGTGAAACTGAATATCAATTTCCATCTCATAGATAAGTGAAATTTCAAGCCCCTCAATAGTCTCATCTAGTTTCATCCTCCATTTTCTCTAACCATCATAATATAGGTCTTTTTTACTAGCATCTAGATTATATGAGTTTTTTATTAATAGAAATGTTCAAGTATGTTAACATAATGTAAACTGGTTTCTCTTTTCAAGAATTATGAGATAATAGGAACACTTACATAATAAGGAGGATATTAATATGTCTGATCGATTTAATCATTCCAACTACTTGATTCGCAAGAAATTTTTCAAGGTGCTCGGTGATGCTTTTCATATTTATGATGCTCAAGGTAATCTCGCTTTCTACGTTAAACAAAAAGCCTTCAAATTGAAGGAGGATATTCGGATCTTTAGTTCTGAAGATATGACGAACGAAATTCTTGTCATAAAGGCACGATCAAGAATTGATTTCTCTGCTACATACGATGTTGTCGACTCCAAAAGTAACGAGTCTATTGGTAGTTTTAGAAGAAAAGGAATGAAGTCGATATTGAAGGATGAGTGGATTATACTCGATAATCAAGATAGGGAAGTCGGGCTAATTGCAGAGGATAATATGTTACTTGCACTTGTTCGAAGAGTTCTGGTCAATCTTGTGCCACAGACCTTCAATGGAACCATAGGACAGCATAATGTTTTCACATTCAAACAACAGTTTAATCCTTTCATCCAAAAAATCGATTTGGATTTCTCCATGGATCGTAATAAATTGCTTGATCGCAGATTAGGTATTGCCGCTAGTGTGTTACTTGGAGCAGTCGAAGGATCACAACAATAAAGTGACTGTTTTATTTATAGATAGAAAAAGGAAATCGTAAGCGTGCCGCTACGATAACGGATTGTCCTTACGATCGCTGTTACCCTTGAATTTCTTGATTGTATAACCCCTATAAGGGTTGAAATCCAAGGGTAAAGGCGACCACTCCGTTTCTACAGGACAATTCCGTTCTCTTCGCTACTACGAAGGGGTTTCAGACATCACTTTCACAATTCATTTGTGAAAATGATGTCTGTTTTTCGTATAATAAAAATATCAAAATATAGGAACAAATCTTGTAGATACCTATTCCTTTGATATCAATAAGTGTAAGCATCGCCCCTTCAAAGTATTAGGCACCGTTCAGAGGGACACACATTATTAGATCAAATGAAGACAAGTAAGTTATCAAAGTTAATAGAAGTATTAAAGGTACTCATGGTATCCTCAATAGCTCACTTTTTATTTTCCCATTATATCAAGCTACAATAATTACTCTACAATATCTGTATCTGATTCGAACATAGATTTGATGAATATTTTTTATACATACGATTCATTTGAATGATTCAAGAAAACAAAATCATGTATTAAGTTCGAAGTAGCGAAGAGAACGGAATTGTCCTGTAGAAGCGGTAGCTTTCGCCTACAAGCTTTCCATAGGAAAGCTACTTCGAAAGCATATGCTTTACACTCGGATTTCAACCGCTATAGAGTTTATACAATCAAGAAATCCGAGGGTAACAGCGATCGTAAGGACAATCCGTTATCGTAGCGGTCGCACTAACAACAGTTCGAAGACTATGTCAGATGGCTCTTTCCGTTGTATTGACAAATAGTAGTAACCATCTTATGATCTATATGAGTATATGTTCATATACAAGGAGGTGTAAGTATTATGCAACAACAAGAGCATTCTTTCTTATCTGAGAAAACAGTAGATGAAGCTTCTCGCATTTTCAAAGTATTAGCAGATCCAACTAGGATCAAAATATTATATTTACTTTCACAAGAAGAATGTTCGGTAAACCACATTACTGAAGTATTAGAAATGACACAATCCGCTGTTTCCCACCAACTAAGTTTTTTAAGAAACCTACGACTCGTTAAGTATAGACGTGAAGGTAACACCTTCTATTACACTTACGATGATGAACATGTCATTACCATATTAAATCAAGTTTTATCTCATATCCATTGTCAGGAGGTATAAATATGAGCCATCACCATGGACACGATCATAGTCACGCACATCACGATCACACTCGTAGTCATAATCATTTTGAAGAAATGCGAGAAGGGAATAAAAAGGGGTTAGTTATTGCTTTACTGATAACTACTGGGATCATGTTTCTGGAGTTCTTTGGTGGATTAATTACGAATAGTTTAGCGTTATTATCCGATTCAGGACATATGCTGAGTGATGCTAGCTCTTTATTGTTAAGTTTAATCGCCATATGGTTTGCTTCGAAATCAGCTTCTCCCCATAAAACCTATGGTTATTATCGATTTGAAATATTAGCAGCTTTATTTAACGGAGTTTCATTGTTCGTAATCGCAGGATTTATAGTTTGGGAAGCCTCTGGGCGTTTTGCTGACCCCCCTTCTATTGCAAGTGGCTCAATGATGATCATTGCTGCTATTGGATTATTGGCTAATCTAATCAGTGCTTGGTCATTAATGCGAAAAGGTGACGTGAAAAACAATATCAATTTAAGAAGTGCATACCTTCATATCCTTGGTGATGCGCTTGGTTCTATTGGTGCCATTGTAGCTGGAATATTAATGCTATCATTTGGTTGGTACGTGGCCGATCCCATTATTTCTGTATTCGTAGCTTTACTCATCTTAAAGAGTGCTTGGGGGATCATTAAGCATTCCATTCATATTCTAATGGAGGGTACGCCTGTAACTATTCATCAGGAGGAAGTAAAAACAGCTCTAGAGTCGATTCATGGGGTCATCAATGTCCATGACCTTCATATATGGAGTATCACATCTGGATTAGACGCATTCAGTTGTCATGTTCTAATTGAGGACAATCAAGATGGTCAAATTATTTTGCAACAAGCGATTAATGTATTAAAGGAAACTTTTAAGATAGATCATACAACGATCCAAATTGAAACAGCTGATATTAAACATCAGGAATTAAAAGTATAAATGGTAAAGACTACTGACAAAAAGCCGAATGAGTTCTTCTTAGAAGATCATTCGGCTTTATTTTTTTCAGTAATTAATTATCTTTGCCTTCATAACGAAAGTGCGAGAAATCAGCATGGCTACCTTGGAATTGTTGCATGTCATGAGCAGCAATTCCAACAAAATTCCCAGTGAATCCACCTGATAAGAAACTGATATTTTGCATTTCAAAAAGGGGCTCCCATGCGGATCTTTCTCCAGTATGGTAAAAGAATTGTCCTTGTGTTTCATTTACCTCTACTGCTAAATAAATCGGAAGATCATCACGAAGTACAATTAATTCAGTGGTTAATGCAAATGTATTTTCCACACATCTCATCATCCTTAATACCTTACCTTGTCCCTCTTCGTGGCTAATATATACATAAAGGTAATTCTCGTCGTTCAGATACAACAATAATCCTGCCATTTGCAAGTAACTCTTAGATTCATACTCTAGAGCCGTTTCGGCTCGAAAATGTTTATCACATTGTCGAATAGCAAGGATATGGTGCTGGAATAGGCTTTGAATGGATTCTCCAGCCTTCAATCGAAGATAACCAGGACGCTCTGTAAAGGAACACCAGCTATCATCCGCCAATATTCGTAACGAATTCCATGTTTTCTTTAATTGTGGACCCTCAAAAGTATCTTCAAATATATACAATCGATCTTGTACTTCCACAGAAATTCCTTTCGGAACTGGAACTTCTAATTGTGGTGAATTCCCCCCTGCGGTTAATCGTAACCATCCTTCATCATTCCAGTATACCTGCTGTAAGGCTGTCTCACGTCCTAATATAGCATACTGGCCATCGATCGGACGCGTGCATAGATGCGCCATATACCATTCGCCTTCTGGTGTTTCCACGAGACTGCCGTGCCCGGCACATTGCAGTGGTAGCTCGGGTTGATCTCGCGAAGTTAGCATTGGATTAAGCGGATCCACTTCATAAGGTCCTAACAACTGCCTAGAACGCGCCACAGTTACCGCATGTCCTGTACCCGTTCCTCCTTCTGCTGTAATAAGGTAGTAATAGCCATTTTGTTTGTA
The DNA here is from genome assembly GCF_001857945.1 of Paenibacillus crassostreae. Taxonomy (NCBI): domain Bacteria; kingdom Bacillati; phylum Bacillota; class Bacilli; order Caryophanales; family Paenibacillaceae; genus Paenibacillus; species Paenibacillus crassostreae. The sequence goes on along the minus strand of NZ_CP017770.1, from coordinate 3,944,527 downwards.
AATATGAGGTGCTTCTGTTTTCTTTAATGGTGTACAATCAAAAAGTTTAATAGGATCACCAATTAATTGTTGCAGCTTATGATCATATTCTTGCATAACAATACCACTAGATTTATTACCCTCGACAATCCGATAGTCCCATAGTGCATTCAGTAACCACTTATGTCCATCATCATCATGAAATAATGACGGGTCAAACCCACTACTATTAATATAGATCGGTGCCGACCATGGTCCTTCAATACTCGGTGCAGTAATAAGATAATTATGAGTATCTTTAAACGGGCGTTTCGTACTTTTAACATCTGTATATATTAAATAAAAAAGATTATCGTGGTAACTCAATTGTGGCGCCCAAATACTGCAATTTTTTGCGTTTCCTCTTAGATCGACTTGATGGGCTAGAATATCTGTACGATGCTCCCAATTGACCAAATCCTTCGATTCATAAACCCTTACTCCTGGTAGCCATTCAAACGATGACACCGCTATGTAATAAGTATCTTTAACTCGTAACATACACGGATCAGGATTAAAGCCACGTAATATCGGATTTTTAATCATATTCATAAGTTCCCACACCCTTCTCGTTTCCAGAAATCGCTACCATCAAAAACGTTCTCTTTACTTACATCTACTACCTCTGTTTCGAAACAATCTGCCCACGAAACACGCTGCGACCTTAATATATCAGCTTCCTTTACACCATATTCCTGATAGCTAACCGTCTCCTCATTAGCAGGAGTACTCCAATTGTCCCAGCCAAGTGGATGAATATGTGTACCCAAGTGACAATCCATGAATACGGTTTTGGCAAACTCTCGCCATGGGCGCCCTAGAAATACAGGTGTAATTTCAGATGCTGCAGTTAAGAAACAATTCTTGAATACATAACCATGTCTTTGTCCCTCAGGAGTTGATGCTGCTGTAATATAGCCTGTTCCATTGTCATCATGTCGCAAACTGTGAATTTCACATCGTTCAAAATAAGCCGTTGCTCCACCAAAAATAAAATCCACGGTTCCCTCAATATAGCAATTCTGATAAAGCTGGCGATAGTGGTCATGTTGTTCCTTAATAGGAACCCCACCAAATTCAAGGCGCTCTTTGGGTGCCGGTGGCAATGGACCTGTAAATAAGGTGTCTTGATATCCTTTAAAAGTGCAGTTTCTAAACACCGTTTCATCACAATGAGCGTATACTGCGACTGCTTGACCGATGTCTTTTCCTTGTCCGGCCGTATTAGCAATCAAGAGATTCTCCAAGATAAGGTTCTTGCCTCCCAAGAATAACGTGGGCGTCGCGAAAGTTCCGATCTCCTCACCTGTTTCATCTCGCTCTTTAGCATATCGATTCATCCGAATCTCCACTTGCCCAAGGCCAATGATGGTAAGATGTGATCGATATATAGTCACCACTTCTTCGTAGACACCCGATAGAATAATCAGCGTTGCAGGTTCCATTGAAGATTGTAGCTCTAGCGAATCAATTGACTCTTGAATCGTATGATAATCACAAAAGGACTCTTTACCTACAATGACCATCATTGATATCTGCTCCCTTCCATTGGTTTACAAGTGTATCGCTAGAAATCGTTCCCATGCGGTCCGCATTTCTAAAGTCTCCATATGCCCTCCGCTAGCAACAACAGGCTTCCAATGTTCAGGCTTCCCTGCAGCTTGGTAAGCTTCGTATAGACCGTTAGCCAAATGTTCCACTCCTTCAATAGGACAGAGCCGATCATTTCTGCCAACGAGACTCATTCGCGGACGGGGAACAATTCGTTGTTGAATCTCGAGTGTTGTGTAATGTTTCAACAAGCCAGGAACATAAGAATAGAATCCATGATGATCCAATCCTCTCTTCGCAATTAAGGTATGAGCATCTACTTGTCCGCAAATGTCGATCGTGACTGCAATTCGTTCATCTAGTGCAGCCGACCACCATGCCATCAAACCACCCATAGACATACCGATCGTTGCGATTCGTAATTCGTCGATATCGGCACGCTGACACATATAATCTAACAAACGTCGATTATCGTAAATCATCATTCCCCATAGTACTTTTCCCTGCCAAAGCATTTCCTTCACTAGTTCGCTTTCTGTTTTACCACCTCGCTCATTGAAGCCCCACATATCAATGCAACAAGCAGCGTACCCCATATCCGTAAGGATCTTAGCGAAGGATGGCTGTTGCAAATAAGAACTGCTACGGATAAATTCATTTCGCCCATTCGTATAATCCCCCCCATGTGAATGGTTGAAGACTACCAAAGGAAATGGACCGCTTCCAGTTAGTGGTGTTGCAACATAGGCAGGGACTTGCTCCATTCCATTAAGATCCAGCAGTAAAGATTCTAATCGGTATCCCGCTTGTTCCTCTATTTTTAACACTTCAACTGAGATAGGCTTATCTATAGGTAGATCGCCTAATAATTGTTGCAGTGGATCGAATTCGTGTTCCATCATTCACCGCCTAGCTCAGCATGATCATCGTTCTTTGGAGACACAATCACTTGTTCTAACAACTTCTCGGGTTTGCGCGTGTTCTTCGACTGACAACGAATAACTTCAACAGATTCTCCATTCTCAACATAAAAAGCAGGACCTTCATGATTCTCAATGGTGACATGTTCAAATAGAATATCTCGTACATTTCCTAAATAGAATCCGCGCCCCTTCATGTCTTCTATTCCAGACATCATAGCAGGTCGACCTGCTATGGCATTCTTCGCTATCGATATATCAATGTTAGTAAATGAAATTTCCGAAACATATTGCTCCGCAAGTCCATATAAGAAACCCGCTGCCGCATGAACATTACGTGCGGTAATATTGGCGAAATGAATCCGTCTAAAATAAGGAGTCTCAATCGTTACCGGATAAGGATTCTTATCCCATACATATTTCTCTTTACCACGTGGTCCACAAAAATAATATAGGTTAAGGATAAATGGACATATCACATCTTCCATCACTATGTTGCTAATGCGAATGTCTTCGATGATTCCACCACGGCCCCGTCTTGATTTCAGTCGAATACCTCGATCCGTTTGTTTAAAGATACAGTTGCTAATGGTAACATTACGTATGTCCCCACTCATTTCACTTCCCAATACCACCCCACCATGACCGTGAATCATCGTACAATTGGTAATCGTAATATTTTCACAAGCAACTCGTTCTTTGGTATCTTCCGTTCCTGCTTTTATGGCAATGCAATCATCACCTACATCAATATTACAATTGCTAATCCGGACATTGGTACACGACTCTGGATTAATACCATCCGTATTCGGGGAATCTGCTGGATTAAGAATGGAAATATTATCAATCGTCACATTGGAACAACCAATCGGATTCACGGTCCAACTGGGAGAATTGATTACGGTTACATCTTTAATGGTTACACGTTCACAACTGTCAAAACTTATCAATTTCGGTCTAGGATAATGTAAATCATCTGGTGTATGTCGATGTTTATCCCACCAAGGTTGCCCATTTCCTTCTAAAGTGCCACTTCCAGTAATTGATATATTCACTAAATCCCTTCCGTAAACACATGATGCATGAACTTCTCGTTTCACACCTTCCCATCTGGATTCCACCACTGGGTAATCCTCAGGATTCGTGCTGAATGATAGGATCGCACCAGGACTTAAATTCAACTCGATATTACTGTTCAAAAAGATAGCCCCTGTTAGATATGTACCTGCCGGAACATGAACTGTTCCTCCACCGGCAGCGCTCGCAGCTTCAATTGCGTTACGAATAGCGCTTGTCGCAGGTACTTCACTATCCTTGATTGCACCATAATCTACGATATTATACATGTTCATCCACCCTTCAAATTGTACTTTGACCTTCTAATGATCTTAGTTGTTCGTATTCGCCGCACGCTTGCAAAAAAGCGCCTAGACCTTTTTGATCATTCGTGATAATTGGTTCACTAATATAGTACGCGTAGGTACCATCACGTCTATCAGCTCCTCCTAGACCGGCAACTTGGCAATTTTTATTCAAATTGACCCTTCCCTCTTTGGTTTCAAGTACAAATTCTGTAATAAGTCCTTGAAATGCTGGATCTAGAACTTTATACCAACTATCTTCTAGAACACCTAATCGAATCCCTTTAGCCATCGCGTAGACGATCATACTTGAAGCTGAAGCCTCTAAGTAATTCCCTTTACGCTCACCTAAATTTACAACTTGATACCAGACCCCCGTACTGACATCTTGATATTCCTTCACAGCCAATAGCGTATCATTTAGAATTCTCACTAGCTCAGTATAATCTGCATGCTCCCTTGGTAATATTTCTAGTACATCTACTAATGCCATGAGATACCATCCCAGAGAACGACCCCAGAAGTTGAGAGAAAGCCCGGTTTCAGGATCACACCAAGGTTGAACTCGCTTTTCATCCCAAGCGTGAAATAACAGCCCTGTCTCGGAATCTTTCGTATGTTTCTCACACAAAATAAATTGTTGCGTGACATCATCAATCCCTTTTCCTTCTTCGAAGGTCAATAAATATTCCAAATAGAAAGGTGCTCCCATATAAAGACCGTCTAGCCAAATTTGATAGGGATAGATTTTCTTATGCCAAAACGCACCTTCAGAGGTACGAGGATGTGTCTTCAATTGTTCTCTTAATAAGGTCGCTGCTGCTTTATATTTATGTTGCTTCGTTTCTTTATATAGAAGAAATAATAATTTCCCATTATTTATATGGTCGATATTATATTCATCAAGACGATAGCCGCGAATATTTCCATCTTCTTGAATAAAGTAGCCCATATTGTCTTGAATGAACTGTAAATATTTATGGTCTCCCGTTTGCTTGAACAGCAATTCGAATCCTTTTAGTATCACACCATAGTCATAAGACCAACTACCATTCTTGCCTTTATCTTCGTATAGTTTAGGGGTACGTTGCATAATAGAATCGGCTGTTTTCATTGTCCAATGCGTGTTTTTCATAATTAGAAGTCTCCAATCTATACTTATCTATATTTTAAAAAATACGGTCCATACCAAATCACTTTGGTAGGACCTAATTGGTTATTATCTTTTTGGTTTATTGGTTAATTTCTTTGTAAGCGGATTCGTATTCTTTTATGATGTTACTTCCACCTTGCTTCTTCCAACTTTCCACGGCAGATTTAAACTCATCCAATTGATACTCACCAAGAATGTATTTATAAGTAGCATCTGTTATTATTTTTTGTAATTCTGATCCCTGTGTCGTATTCGTTTCAGATTCTAATGAATGAGCTGGATTCAAGAGCGCATATTTTGCATTCTCAGCAATTAGTTTCTCTGCTTCCACTTTTAATGGATCGGAATCATGAAGTTTGTAACCCGTTTCTTTAGGACGCGATGAAGCAAATGGTTGAACTTCTTGTTGCCACAATGGTTGGTCTTTAATGGTTACGGCATTATCTTCGCCAACTGTATAATGGACTCCTTCAATACCATAAGTCATCAATCCATGAATTTCATCCGACATCAAGTCATTCACAAATTTAAGAATTCGTTTCAGTTCAGCTTCATCTTTCACTTCCGATTTAGGAAAAGCCAGCAAACCACCGACTCCATTGGTCGCAGACCAAATGGCTCGATCACTTTCATTTCCTGTAGCTGTTATATTATTAACCATGACCAATTCCATATTGTCTTGAATACCTTTCGCTAAGTTCTTCAAGTTCTTACTATCAAACAAGGCTCCTACATAAATTCCAGCTTTACCTTGAGCAAAGTTTTGTTGTTGATCTGTTTTTGCAGTAACTGGGAAATCCTTATTAATGTAACCGTTATCATATAATTCCTTCATAAAATTCATCGTTGAGATATATTCTTCGGTGTCAAACTCTGGTGTCATGATACCCTCGTCGTTTACACTCCAATTGGTTGGTGTTCCAAAATACGAACCCAATGTCTTAAAGGCACCATAGATCAAGTCACTTCGATCCATAAATCCTGTTGTATCATTTTTACCATTACCATCAGGGTCTTGCTCGGTAAATGCTTTCGCTGCCGCCATCAATTCATCTGTTGTTTTAGGAATTGCTAATCCTAGTTTATCTAGCCAATCTTTTCGAATCACAACACCATTCCGCGCAAGATCCTTTTGGAAAGGTACCCCATATAATTTACCACCAATAGAAGCGGAAGTGCGAGTGTCTTGAGAAATAGCGGCCAAGTTGGGATAATCATCTAAATAACTTTCTACCTCCCAGAACATCCCAGATTTCAATGCATTACGTACTGCTGAATTATCGAGTATCGTTAATGTTACAATATCTGATAGTGAATTTGAAGCCAAAGCTGTATTGAGACGTTCCTCCTTAGATGCATCTGGAATCCATGAGAACTTAATTTCGCTGTTGGTCTTCTCTTCAATCTGATCCAGTACAGTATCTGTTGGCGGCGAAGCCGTATGCAAAATATTTAACCATGAAATAGTTGCTTTTGCATTTTCATCATAGGCTTCAGCATTCTTACCAGAGTTAGCATTCTTACCAGAGTTAGCATTGTTACTAGTATTCCCACTGTTATTGCCTCCACCACAAGCTGTGAGCAAAAGTCCGCTGCAGAGCATTAAGGCTACTAGCTTTTTGGCCGTTTGATTCATCTTTATTACCCCATTTCTTATATTTAGTAAACTATATCTTCCTCTTTTACCGCAATAAGTCATAATACTCACTCCGGAAAAAGTAAGAATTCCAGAATAAAAGCCTAAGATTAATAAACCCCATCTTCCCCTAACTTTTTCGCTAATTTATTCGAACCCATGACTAAGATTAAGCCAACTACACCTTTAAATAACCCTACTGTTGTACTAAAACTTAATTGCCCATTTTTTAAACCAGCCGTATAAATATAAGTATCAAATATTTCAGCAACTTCGCGGTTTAATGAATTAAGTAACAAATACATATGTTCGAATCCAAGGTCTAACGTACTGCCGATCTTTAAAATTAACAACGTAATGATAACAGGTCGAATTGCCGGCAAAGTAACATGCCACATCTTTCTTAAACGTCCTGCACCATCCATTTCTACAGCTTCATAGAGTTGCGTATCTACCACAGTAATAGCAGCTAGAAATATGATTGTTGACCAGCCGAGTTCCTTCCAAATGATTTGTCCAATGTAGACGGTCCGCAACCATTCAGTAGAAGTTAAGAAGCTAATCTTCTCTCCTCCTAGACTAGCAATCATTTCGTTTAAAACTCCACCATCTATATTCAGAAACATATATGTGATGGAAACAATGATCACCCATGACATAAAATGCGGAATATAGATGATGGTTTGAATGACATTTTTAAAATAACGATGCCTTACTTCATTCAGCATTAACGCCAGAATAATGGGTAATGGAAAGAATAAAATAATATTCATCGCAAATAGAATCAATGTATTCCTTAACAACATGAAAAAGGTTGGTTCTGTAAACAAGCGAATAAAATGTTTGAATCCGACCCATTCACTACCTGCTATCCCTAAGAACGGCTGATAATCTTGAAATGAGATCATCAAGCCTGCCATAGGTAAATACTTAAATAGAATAAAGAATAAAAATCCTGGTAAAATCATGAAGTATAGCATCTTATTTCTTTTCACACTAGCAAGGTTTTCTTTTCTTCTTTTCTTCTTTTCGATTTTTAAATCTACGTTATTCCTTGGTGTCATAATTGAAACTTTCATTAGCTACCGATCCTCCTTAGAAGCATTACTGATAACGCTTTCATAATACGTAATTCCCTTTATTACGTATATAATCATTAAATGATCAGCTATATAAAACAGCGTAAACAATACACTCTTGACATATCCACCTCACTTAATGATTACATCATATCTAATGAGTATCCCGTCTTATTTACCTATTCTTCTCATAAATAAGAACACCAAAAGATTTGATTATATACGGAATCATTCACCCTTGGTAAAATTTAAATGTAAGCGATTACTAGAAATAATACTTAGGAGGTTATCATGTGGCACTACCATCACAAAAAGGAAAATCAAGTAGCAATCTTATTTTTTCAATTGTAAACAATACTTTATTAATTCTTATTTCTCTTGCCTGTCTCTTGCCATTCATTAATGTGATTGCCAGTTCTTTTGCTTCAACTCAAGAAGTTGTTGCAAAACGATTCATCTTATTTCCTACAACCTTCTCATTAGATGCTTATCGGTATATTCTTTCAACTCCAACCATATTTAATGGACTAGGTGTTTCTATCGGTGTAACTGTAGTAGGGACTATCGTCAGCATGATCCTTACTTCACTTATGGCCTACGGATTATCAAGAAGATATCTCTATGGTAGAAACTTCATTAATTTCATAGTCGTATTCTCTATGTTGTTTAGTGGAGGGATGATTCCTACCTTCCTAGTAGTAAAGAGCTTAGGATTAATCGATTCCTATTGGTCATTAATTCTGCCAGTCTCACTTAACGCATTTAACATGATTATTATGCGTAACTTTTTTCAGGCTTTACCTGATAGTTTGGAAGAGTCGGCTAAGATCGACGGAAGTACCGATCTGGGCGTATTCCTTAAAATTATGGTACCGTTAGCCTTACCATCCATTGCGACCATTTCTCTTTTCTATGCAGTAACTTATTGGAATACGTACATGAATGCCATTCTTTATATCAATGACTCTAACAAATGGCCGATTCAAGTCTTGCTTCGCCAAATCGTTATCGTCTCTAGCGGTATGCAGGCAGAAGGGACTTCAGTTGATGTGATTCCACCTGCACAAACGGTTAAGATGGCTGTTATTGTAGTTGCAACCATTCCAATGCTAATTGCTTATCCATTTGTGCAAAAGCACTTTACAAAAGGGGCATTATTAGGTGCAGTAAAAGGTTAATCTATTCCATGAATAAGGGACTGTCATCCGAGTCATAAAACTGACTCGTGACAGTCCCTTATTCTGTGTACAATCTATTTAGCATACTTCCTCATTCAAATAACTTCGTTGGACTTTCGATAAGCTCCTGGAGTAATATGCTCTTTCTTTCTAAAAGAACGAATAAAGTTTTGCGAATTATGGTATTGTAATCGTTCTGCAATATCTTTAATCGTTAGATCAGTTTCAATCAACCATTTTTTCGCCATTTCCAGTCGGTAGTTCATCAAGTACTCACTAAATGTCGTACCATATTCCTTTTTAAAGATATTGCTTAAATAACTAGGGTTGTAATGAAGACGATCCCCAATTAATTCTAACGATAACTCTTGATCATACTCCGAACGTACAATTCCAGCAATTTTCTCTGAAACGCTACGGAATTGTTCGCTCGTTCGCTCCTTCATACTCCACACCATTGGAAGTATAACTTCTTCTACCAACATGCGCTCAATCTCTTCTGGATTACGAATATCTAACAATCGGTGATACAATGCGTGGTTATCTTGTGTCAATGGTATTTCTATTCCTGAAAGCTGCGCAAATTGAATCAAATTGTTAACGAATCGTACTAGCATTACTTCTAAGTTCATTGAGTTTTTGTTTTTCTTCATCAATTCAATCAATAATAAATGCAATATAGAACATACTTGTTCTTCTTCACCTAATCGAATCGCATCAAATAGTTTTGATTCTATTTCCACAGGGTAATGAAGAAGCACTGGACCTGAAACTGTCATTGAAATCTCTTCATAGAATATGATAGATTCTTTTCCCAGATTCAAACGATGGTGTAAAGCTTGCTTACTCATTTCACAGGCTTCCTTACTCTCGAATAAATTCTCATACGATTTACTAATACCCACGCTAATGGATAATTGCAAGTATTCTTTCACTTTCCTCATCAATGTTGTGGCAAAATCCAACACTAGCTTATCAATCTCTTGTTCGTTCATGCCTTTAAACATCAAGATGGTGGCTTGGGTATGGTCATTTAGAATAACTGGAAGCAATCTTTGCTGTTTTGGAACAACTTCCTCTACTATTTTGTTAATCGCTAGTAACATGATGTCCCGATCGGATGCCTCTCGTCCACCTAAATTATCTAATTGAATTAACATGGTGACATATCTTTGATTCTTCGCCACTTGATAACCGAATCGAGATAATTTTTGTGCTAACTCCTCCTCAGTGACACGGTTTCGAAATAGATTCAGAATCAATTGTGTTTCAAGTTGTGGCATTTCAGAACGCATCAATTTTTGGAGGCTTTCCTTCTCAGTTAAAATGGAATCAATAGAGTAGATAATCCAATCAATTTCATTTTGTGTATTGATCTCTGCGTCATTAGGAAGACTGTGTTTAATTCGTTGAAACGGCCTCGTAAAATAAACAGAAATCACATATGCTACTACGATAATCAGTAAGGTTAATATAAACACCATTGTAGCGATCCCAAATTTCGTCGTTTTTAACGCTTTCGATATTTCATCTTCATTCAGTAAAGTTATATAATTCCAATTATTATAAGTAGATTTTGTATAAATGACTTGTATCGATTTATTCGCAATATCTAGCGTCAATACGCCCCTATCTTGTTGTGTACTAATCTCCTTTGAGATTTGCTTGAGCTGCTCGTTAGATAAATCTTCACTGGATTCCGTTCGGTACATCAATTCGCCTTTTTTATCTAGAATAAAAACTGCCATTTGTTCATCTGTTTGGATCGTACGCTTTAATGTTTGCAAGGAAATATCTGATAATGCAATAGCTTGCTTATCTTTAGAGAAAACTGGCAACGTATTTACAAAGCGAATACCATTATCTGTCTTGATCCAAAACAAACTTTGATCCTGATTGTCAATATAAGTCTTATATAAATCTTCCCGATCACTTTCTGACAAATAGGATAATCTTCCGTTAGATATTTGCCAATTCTGTTCAAGACTAATCAGCGAGTAATTTGTTTCTTCCATTCCCATCGTAGCAATATAATTAAGTTGAGAGTTAACATCTCGATACTCCTCAAAATCCCTTTCCGTTATAGGATTCTCCACCACTTTGCTAAATGAGCTGGTGGTGCTATAAGTATTAAAAGCATATTCAATACTTTGGATCTTATTTTCTAGATTATTTTTCGTTTGCGCTATGTAACTTTGCTTGGTATTTGCAACTCTTTCAATAACTGAACTTGTTGTACTGATATAGATATAACTACCAAAACTAATGACAAGGCCTGCTCCCAGAACTAAAATAGGAATGAAAATTGTATAAAATATTCTACCTTTTTTCATTATGCAACTCCTTTAATTCATTACTGCATAATTTAATTATAGCGCTTTCATAAATTCATTCCAACCTTTTGAAATATTTATAGAGTTAATAATAAAAAAAGTGCTAAACAGCACGACTCAATACTCGATCGGTTCGTGCTGTTTTTGTTGTTCGGTAAATATATAGTCGACATTGCATGAATAAATTCAAGAGATAAACCCACTCTTAATCAACATAGTCTTAATTTCATCCTTGCTCATCAATACATCATTAGAAGAATAGGTTTTGTTCGTAAGCGGTGGAAAACTGGAGTAATGCTCTTGCAACTTGAGATTTTCATTAGTTGGAAGTATAACAATTAATTGTTCGTTATATTGTACCGCATTTTGACTTTCGTATTCAGATATAAGCAGTTCGTTCAGTTTCTCACCTGGTCTGATGCCATGCTCTACTATTCCTGTATTCTTCTTACCGGACATCTCGATCAATACCTCAGCTAGATCAATGATTCTGCACGCGGGCATGGCCATAATAAAAACTTCACCACCTATACCATCAATAGCGGCTTTGATCAGAAGTGCAGTCACTTCTTGTAACGTCATGAAGAATCGAACCATCCGCTTATCCGTAATTCCCACTTGATTGTTCTCTCTAATTTGCTTCATAAATAAGTGGAGCACACTTCCACTTGTACCTAGAATATTCCCTCCCCTTACGCAAATCATTTTGGTATTCGTATTCAAATTATTCGACAAAATCATCATCTTTTCCCCAATGGCTTTTGTCGTACCGTAAAAATTACTCGGATCTGCAGCCTTATCAGTCGACATGTTAATAACTTTTTTCACGCCATGATGCAAGGCAGCGTCAATCACATTTTGTGTACCACCCACATTCGTTTTTAGAGCTTCGATAGGTTGTTCCTCACAGATTGGAACATGCTTGAGCGCAGCTAGATGGAATACGTAATCGATACCTACGAAAGCTTTGAATAACGCTTCCTTATCGCGGATATCCCCGATACAAAAAGACAATCTATTATCGTTAAAGGTCTGTTTCATCGTAACTTGTGCAGATTCATTCCTTGTATATACGACTACTTTTTTCGGATTATACGCAAGTAACTGTGTAATCAGTTCGTAGCCTATTGAACCTGTTCCACCAGTGACCAGAATAGTAGATTGCGTTAACATATCTCTCCTCATCCCCTATCTTTTATAAATGGTGAATCCCTTTAAGCATCGTTTTCCATAGTTCATCGTTACCTGCCCATTTTTCTCCGTCGGGAAATTGAACAGCACATACTTTTTCTATCGGCCAATTTAATTCCACAATACCATCTACAGGAGCATGATTAATGACAAGAATCCGGAAATCATGCTTTACTAATCCTGCTAAAACCATCTGAAGATCATATACTTCCTGAAGGTTACCTTCTGTTCTGACAAAAAGAATTCGTTCACTATTTTCCATCTTTTCTAGAAAGCGCTGAATACGTCGATCAAATTTTTGTTTTACATTAGGATAATCAAATAAGTTGTTGTTAGGATTCAGCACTTTGCTAAAATCATGGTTGGAAAAAATATGATAATATTCATCCGACACTAGGAGCATATCTGCGCCTGCATCTCCAACCACCCTCAAGTTCTCTAGTTCCATGAAGCCTGTAAATCGATTCATCAATAGCCGACTCACTTCAGGTAATTGCGGTGACCCCACCCAATCTAGCACACCCGAAAATAGTCTTAAGTTGTTTTTCTCAAGCTGAATAGAAGCAAGACAAAGGTCTCCCAAACTGAAAATACTATCATATTTCCCTTCTAACTCCGCAAGTCTCATAGTCTCTCAGCGCCTTTCATTTACTAAGGGTTCTACTCTATTGAATTCACTCTTCTATCTAAATGCTTGGACGCAAGCCATAGTACTGTCATACATTTATAATTAAAGATTTAATTGCCTATCATTTTGCCCGAACTTATTCTCTATTTTTCAATATGCTGTAGTCTCGAATCAATTTAATAATCGGTTTGCGTAATTATAAAATTGGCTCGTTTCTACTAATAAATTTAAGTTTATAGGAAAGAGGAGCGATGAACGGTGAAAATACTGCTTGCAACATACTGGCCCATTCCACATGTTGGAGGGGTATGGCCTTTTATGGTGCAGCTTAAAGCTAAGCTGGAATCCATGGGTCATGAAGTCGATATTCTCGGAAATGGGGACGACGCTACAAACTCATTTATTTATATGCAGAATCAAAATCGAAGACTTTCAAAGGATAAACTGCTTCCATTACTAAAGGCCAAGTTAAATTTAACAACTTATCCTATTCTCCATGCTAATCCCCTTGTCAATTATGCGGAATTTCAAAGGTATATGTATGAATTAGCTGCCGCTTACTTCAATGTAAATGACTATGATGTGATTCATACACAAGATGTCATATCTACTACTGCTATTGCTCGAATTCGTCATCCCAACACTGCTTTAGTAGCCACACTGCACGGTTGCGTAGCGCATGAAATAAGAAAAATCAATCACCCAACAGATTTTGTAGCTCAGGCTTATTATGATGCGATTGAATATACAGGATCCACATCTGCTGAGGTTACACATGTTGCCAACCGATGGCTGTATGATATTCTGACGAATGAATATAAGGTGCCCGCTGAACAACTAGAAGTGTTTCCATATGGTTTTGATGTAGATACCTTTATCAACCGGATGCATATGGGAAGTGACTTAGCCCGCCCTTCTGACAAGAAGGTCATTATCTTTACTGGGCGGTTAGTACAATTGAAAGGAATTCATTTTCTTTTAACCGCTCTTAGTAAATTAAAGAAAAAACGTGATGACTGGGTTTGTTGGATTGTCGGTGAAGGGGAAGAAAAAACGAATCTTATGAAACAATCGAATGACCTTGGTCTACAGAAGCATGTCATATTTCTAGGAATTAGAAACGATATCCCTGCACTGTTACACCAGTCTGATATTTTCGTACTACCAAGCCTGATCGAAAATCAATCCATTTCATTAATCGAAGCACAAATAGCTGGAAAAGCAGCCATTGTCAGCAATGCTGGAGGTTTACCTGAGATGGTTGAACACGAGGTTACTGGACTCCTAACTCCAGTAGGGGATAGTGATGCATTAGCGAAAAGTTTGAAGAGGTTACTAAAAGAAGATGCCTATCGGACGGAACTCGGTATAGCCGCCCAGCAATGGGCAATGAAGCAATGGCCGATGAATGCTATGTCGGAACAGTTGCTTAATCTGTATCAGACCGCTATCCAAAAAAGAAGACAGGGGTAATATACCATGAAGAATTTACCTACTTACGAGATTGATGGTAATGAATATCAATTCCTGTTTCTGTCGCCACTAAAGACCCTTAAAGTATTTGTTGATAAAAGAGTCTGGGCTCCTGCCGTGGGCAGACTACCGAAAAATTATACCCTTCCAGATCAAGCATCACTCGATGTTCTGCAAAAGATGAACGGTGAGTATTACAATATCTTATTTTCTAACCCGTTACCCACGTATGGAACTTATGTAGACGCCTCAGTTTGGTCACGAATCAGTGATTCCTTGCCTAATCATTATGTTATTCCTGATCTAGCATCAGACGAATTCTTGAAGACGATACCCAATAACAACAATAACCCTCAATCCACCACACTCTTATCCCAACCTGGTCATATATTTGACGATAAGGAATGGGCACTAATCACATCAAAATTGTTTAATGGTTTTCGTCCTAATAATTCCATATCTAAAGATAACGTGAAGAAAATAAAAAGGAAAAAGAAATCATGAAAGCTATTGTAACGGGTGGAGCAGGGTTTATTGGCTCGCATCTTGTAGATCACCTTTTGAGTATTGGTTTTGATGTGCATATCATAGATAACTTATACTCCGGACATTTATCCTATGTCCATCCACAAGCTATTTTTCATCAGGAAGACATTCGTAGCCAAGAAAGTAAAGAAATCATTGTAAGGGAAAAGCCCGATGTAGTATTCCACATGGCAGCTCAGGCGGACGTGCAGCGTTCCATAAACGACCCTTGCTTTGATGCTGACGTCAACATCACGGGAACGGTAAATTTGCTTAATGCCTGTCAAGCTGCTTCCGTTAAAAGAGTCATTTTTTCCTCCACATCCGCCGTCTACGGGGACTTGCAGAATTCTCTAATCACTGAAAAGGATCCAGCGATTCCTATCTCCTACTATGGTTTGTCCAAGTGGACAGCCGAAGCGTATATACGTATTTTTTCCATGCTGCATGGGATGCCATTTACGATTCTTCGCTACGGTAACGTATATGGTCCAAGGCAAATGCCTAAAGGAGAAGGCGGAGTCATTTCAGTCTTCATACAAAGAATTAAGGAAGGACTACCCTTACAAATTCAAGGAGATGGTGAACAAACGCGTGATTTTGTATTTGTAAAGGATGTCGTGAAAGCCAATATTGCTGCGATAAAGTATGGAACCCAAGAGACCATTCATATCAGCACAGGTCGCAGTATTACCATCAATAACTTGGTCCATATGTTGAAACAGATACACGGTTCCGATATCAATACTACTTATACGATGGCTAGAGAAGGAGATATTCGTCATAGTTGCCTCGATTGTAGTAAAGCTAACCGTGAGTTACAATGGCAATCGGAAGTAGACATGATTAATGGATTAATAGAAACTTATCACTTTAAATAACAACTCATCCTTGTTACCATCCCCAAGTTACATTTATGATTTCCGCTATACAAAAGAACGCACCCTAGTATAGGATGCGTTCTTTTGTATAGTGGATCATTTGATATTATTATTCAACCGACTACTGCCAGACTTCGTCAGCGATTTCTTTGATCAATGCTATCATCAAGCTAATATTTCCTTAAGCTCAGCGATGTTCATCTCCGTATTTGGTTCAAATTCCTCAGAATTAACATAGTTTATAATACTAGCCAACAATTGTTTACCTTCAGGCTCATCAATAATCTTATCGAAATCGCAAGCGCAAAGTAGTAACTTACCTTTTAGAACATTACATTCAAACATTAATCCTAGCTTGTGATTACGCTCAAAGTTATCTATAGTCTGCACAATCGGGCTAAATCCCTTTGGTGTTCCATCTAGAATAATTGAACGTGAATTAGACACGATACTCCACCACGGATAGGTTGAATACTCCTCACTTGGGAAGTGCTTGAAGACTGGATGCGTATTATCTATAAGTAAACCCAGCGTACCCACAGGTACTTCCTTATTCATACTTTCAGAGATCGTTCTGAACATCGGGTAACACCAGAAATCACTACTATAAAAGCCTTCAATAGATTTGCTTAAGCTATTCAGCTTAGGAAAGAGCACAACATTCTCCCCAGTTTCCAGTAACGCAATGGCTTGTTCAGATAAGCTATCCACGATATTCAACCCTGTTGTATCAACCAATACTTCGTTTGGATATACCCACAGGTCATAGCTATTCGCAATATCCGTACCCTCAATATGAAGAGATAACGTTAGTTTTCTCATTCCAGTTACATTAGGCATTCTTACATCAATATCACAGATATCGATATAATTATCGTCACCAGTACTTGAAACCTGAGTTTCTCCGTGAAGATAAGATGTATTGCCATCTTTAATTGCCCATACTAATTTACAATTTTGCAGTGGAATATTTCTGTAATAGCATAATTCAACATGTGCATGAAAACTTTCTTCTGCCACATAATTAACCTTTTCAAACCTAGCCATCAGCACGGCATCAGAACAGAAGCTACGCCATCTCTCTTCTGTGACGATTCCTTTTGGCTCCATAAAAGCATCTAATACTCCAACAAGTGCTGTTCCTTGTCCACTGAAATCTTGCAAGTCTAATAGTTGAAACCCAGCAAGTTTTCTCGAACGGAAAGCAGACTCTAATTCTTCCTTGTAGCAAGCAACGGCAAGCTCTCCTGAACACTCGAAGTATTTTTGTGCCAAATGACCTAATCCCTTATCTTCAAGACGTTGCTTAAAGACTTCAAAGTTCTTCGCTTTTATTGAGCCAGTATATTTTTCAATTTCATTAAAATCTGGGTAGGTTTGATACTGACCAATCTCATGAGAGACAACGGGAATTTCTGGAATCAGTTGATCCTGAGAGTCAGCGGCCTCCACGGTCTTTGTTCCTGTGCCAAATTGAATTTCTATTGCAGTTCCAGCATTAGCTATAGATTGATCGTCAGCTTGCAACATAGTTGGTACAATATTGTCATCAAAGTCTTTCATCGTGCTCGGTTTATCGGTTTGAACATGACCCAAAGGAGCATCACACATAGCATAAGAGCCTCTGATCAAACGATCTCTTGTAAATCTTACTCCACTGTAGAAATCATCATGTTCCACAATTTGTGGCGTAAATTGGAAATTGTTTGAGCCTTGTGCGTAGAGATGGCGGTTATCAAATTCTTTATAATTTTTAAGAACTTCATCTAATCGAGTCTTATCGCCCCATAGTTCATTACCAAGCGACATCATGACAAATGATGGATGATTTCCAAAGCTACTTAGAATCGAAAATCCCTCATTAATGATGTAAGATTGTTCGGCTTGATTATGCTGTGGATCTTCAACACCGGTAAAAGTTCCCCAAAATGGCAATTCAGGTTGCATATATATACCAACCAGATCAGCAGCAATAAACGCAGCCTCTGGAGGACAACACGTGTGAAAGCGATAATGATTAATTCCATAAGACTTCGCGGTATTCAAGACGTCTAGCCATTCCTCAACAGTCGTTGGTGCAAAACCAGTAAGCGGGAAAATCAATCCATCATGTTTTCCTCGCAGAAAGGTTTTACGACCATTTATTGTGAACTTAAGTCCCTCTGTCTTAAAGTCTCGTAAGCCAAATGTAACCTCATTCGTATCCATGGTCATACCGTTAATTCCCAGATTAACTTTCAATTTATATAAATTCGGTTCATATTCAGACCATAGTAAAGCGTTTTCGCCTAATTGATAAATGATCGTAACTTCATTAGCTGTAAATGAAAAGCTCTTTTCTTCTACAATATGTTCATTTCCACTATTAAAACTCATTGCTGAAACGGATAGATTACCATTGCTCGCACCAATAACCTTGGATTTGATCATTACTGTTCTCTCTTGTGCATTCGGGTAGACTTGAACATCACTTAAATAGGCTTGATTAAAGACTTGCAGTTCAATCTTCCCAGTAATGCCATTCCAATTGGTCTGGGTATCTTGGGATGTTAAATGGCCACCTCTAGTTGGATAATTTGTGTTATCTACAAGAATGGTAATCTGATGCTTGCCACTGGATAAATAGTTTGAGACATCGTAATGATGAGGTGTATTCAGACTGTTTTGCACACCCACTTTTTGATCATCAATCCACACCGTTGTCATTCGTGTTCTTTCTAAATGTAGATAAAAGACCTTGCCAGATAGATCATCTGAAATCTCAATTTCTCTTGAAAACCAGGCATATCCTTCAAATAAATATTCGTCTGTTAAACATCCAATCTCGATTTGTTGATTCTTTTTACCTTTTTTAGCGTGAGAGGTTGTCCCGGGCAATGCTATTACATCATTAAAAGGTAGCTTTAACCCTTGCTTCTCTTCGTCTAGTTGTAGGTTCCAACTTCCACTCAAATCAATCTTTGAATACATGTATCCACCATCCTTCATCTTTTTTTTATCATATGTAATCATTGAAATACGCACTATATCTAATAGCTTCTAACGATATCAACCATCATTATAGGTTGCATTGCAGTCCTAATCAATATAATAAAAGTGCACTCTAATATAATAAAAATGATCCACAATCAGCAGTATTTAGCTCAAGCTATAGTCAGATCAATAGTCTCCGATCGTTACATGAAGTGCTTCAATATAGACTGCTGCAAGCTTGGAGAGTGCAACATTTCTATGAGATATCCATCCAACATTAATCATTTCATCACAATCCAATTGAACAGGAATGATTTCATTTCCATTCAGATCAGCACTAAGTACCCCTGTTGAGATCGTGTATCCATTCAAACCAATTAACAAATTAAAAAGCGTCGCCCGATCATTTACACGTATACTCTTCGGATGCGATAATGTGCTGAGAATTTCCTCAGAGAAATGAAAGGAATTATACTCCCCCTGCTCAAATGACAAATATGGATACTTTTGAAGTTGATCGATCGTAACCATAGATTGCTTAGCTAAAGGATTTTTACTACTAATAAAAATATGAGGTTTCGCCATAAATAAACTATTAAATTGTAAATTTGCATCTTTTAGCAGTTTACTAATGACCTTATCATTAAATTCATTAAGATATAGTATCCCAATCTCGCTTCGCAGAGTTTTGACATCTTGAATGATCTCGTAGGTTTTGGTCTCACGTAGTGCCAATTCGTATTCATTTTGACCATATTCATTAACCAAATTCACAAATGCATTCACTGCAAAAGCATAATGATGGGTTGAAACTGAAAAATGTTGCGGAGAGGGTTTGGCGTCTAAATACCGGCTCTCTAATAAATCTGCCTGCTCAATCACTTGACGAGCATAGCTGAGAAACTCCACCCCCTCCTTGGATAATGTAATTCCTTTATTGGTTCGTTCAAAGATTGTAATCCGCAGCTCTTCTTCTAGATCTCTAATCGCATTAGAAAGACTGGGCTGGGATATAAATAATCGCTTCGCAGCTTCATTCATTGAACCTCGATTAGCAATTTCAATGGCATATTTCAATTGTTGTAAAGTCAATAGAATTAGTCCTCTCTATTTAATGTCCTAGTTCATTCCAAATTCAGATGCAATAAGTTCATAAGAGTGAATTCTTGCTTTCTCATCATGGATCGGACTATTCAAGAGAATCTCACTAACATTGAAATCTTTGCTCATTTGTAGCAACTGCTTTTTCACTTGAGCAGGTGTACCGATTACTCTACGTTGGCGAATTTGCTGAATATGTAGAAGATCCGCATCCGTATATGGATAATTATTTGCTGTCTCTACGGAAGGGAGATACGGAATTTCAAGACCTGTTCTAATACCTAGAAACAATAGATCATTACTCTTGGCTAATTGATCTGCTTCTTCTTCCGTTTCTGCGCAGATCGCAAGTGTTGCAATCATAGAGCGTGGATGATCCTCAAGCACATGATTTGACTCGAAATGTTCATTGTAATGTTGTGTTGCCATTTCTCCTCCAGGTGTACCGAAGAACTCCGCGAAGGCATAAGATGTCCCTAAACTCGCTGCAATTCTCGCACTCTCTCCACTAGAACCTAATAGCCAAATCTCTGGAGCACTCGAAATAGATGGAGCCGCTAATAATTTCTCGAACGGATGACCTGCAGGCATTGAATTATTCAAATAACCGATAATATCAAGCACTTGCTGAGGATATTTATTCACATCAACGTACTTATCCTGTTGTAAGGCTCTTGTAGCAAGCGGCATACCACCTGGTGCTCTTCCCAATCCTAGATCGATTCTACCTGGGTGAAGCGCCTCTAGTAGACGGAAATTCTCAGCAACTTTATAGGCACTATAATGCGGGAGCATAATTCCTCCTGATCCGACACGAATCCTATTCGTCGCTGCCGCTAAATGAGCAACTAGTACCTCAGGACTTGAGAAAGCCAGTGCAGGCATAGAGTGATGCTCAGACACCCAGAACCGATTATACCCAAGTTCCTCCGTTGCCACCGCCAAGCGTGTTGAATGCTGAAGTGCCTCCGTCGCTGTTTGTCCCTCATTAACATATACTTGGTCAAGTACACCTAACTTTATCATATATAAACACTTCTCCTTATCTGTGGTGTGAGTATTGAAAAAAAATAGCCCTTCATCAAAAGGGCTTACTGGTACTATTTAATAATCTAAATCAAACTAAATTATAACACTTAAATCTGATGAAAACCAATTGATGACGATTAGATTCTCACATAAAGTTGTTCCTTATTTTTTATTCATATACTCGTCAATCTTTCGTTGTTCCCAATCATCGCCGAACAAGAATCCATTACCTAAAACAGAGAATCCATGTGCTGCTATACGATGCCCCATCCAACTAAAGTATAAATAAACCAGATGCTGTCGCGGGTGAAAAATAAATTCATCACTTCTATATTTTATTGTTAATATATATTATAATAATATATATTAACATAATATAAAGGAGGCTATCTAATATGCAAATTATTTTTGGTACGGGTGCATTAGGTCTAGCGGTCATGAGACAGTTATTGCGCAATGGAGAAAAGGTGATTATGGTTAATCGAGGATCTAAACCACAATTACCTACTGGTGTAAAGCTAGTACATGGTGATGCGTCGGATGAAGACTTTTGCAAAGTTGTATGCCGTAAAGCTAAGGTCATATATAATTGTACAGGGCTTCCGTACAGTCAATGGGAAACCGATCTACCGAGAATTCAACATGGAATTATTGAAGGTGCAGCATCTTCTGGTGCAAAGTTGATTTATGCTGATAATCTTTATGCTTACGGACCACCTCATGGCGACCTTCATGAGAATCTTCAAGAAAAACCAGTAGGTGCAAAAACAAAAATTCGATCTACCCTTAGCGAAATGGTATTACAAGCTCATAAAGAAGGTAGGATTCAAGCAGCTATTGGTCGTGGTTCAGACTTCTATGGTCCTCATGTGCAATCAGCAATGTTAGGTGAGCGTGTATTTAACGCTGCACTCGCAGGAAAGCCTGCAGAAGTAATTGGAGATATTGACCAGCCTCATACCCATATTTTTATCGATGATTTCGCACGAGCGTTAGTAATATTATCCGAAAATGAAGAATCTCTAGGCCAAGTATGGCATATGCCTGCAGCTGAAACCATTAGCACTCGTCAGTTAATTAACTTAATTTATAAGGAAGTTGGCCAGAAACCGAAGGTTCGAATCGCGAACGGATTCTTGTTGATCGTTATGGGATGGTTTGTGCCGATGATGCGAGAATTCAAGGAAATTATGTACATGATGAATCAACCTTTCAAAGTGGACCATGGTAAATTTGATCGAGCCTTTGAAATGCAGGTGACACCTCATTCAGAAGCGATTCAATCTACAGTTGCATGGTATCGTGGCAAGGAATAACAGAATTTGGAGGCAGAATTAAATTGACACGTCGAGAAGGAAAAGAAAATAGCAGCATGTATGCCATATTGGGTATTTTGACATTGGGCCCTCAAACAGGGTATGACATAAAGAAACAAATGGAGCGTAGCACTAGCTACTTTTGGAATGAGAATTACGGACAGATTTATCCACAACTAAGTAAGTTGTTAGCAAAAAATGATGTTACGATGCAAGTGGAGACTCAAGAGGGGAAACCTGATCGTAAAGTATACACCCTAACAGAACAAGGAACGCAAACTTTAACTGCATGGTTGAGCAAGCCAATGGAACATACCTTCAGTGAGAAGAACGTGCTCTTACTACGTTTATTCTTCGGACATAATGTCCCACTTGAAATCAACATCCGCCATATTGATGAGTTTAAGAATACGATGCAGGAAAAGCTACAAGTGTTTATTACCTTAGAAGAATCACTTCGTAATTGTCACTCTCAGGATAATAATTTAAAGTATTGGCTATTGACTACCAATTACGGCAAAATACAAGTGAAGGCATTGATTCAATGGTGTGAGGAAAGTATCGAAGAATTAAAAAGCTAACTAAATCGAATATCAAGAATCAATTTCATAATTACGCAACCCGATTTAGCTGCATCGGCGATTATGAAATTGATTCAAGTGAAACCTTTACTTTATTATATTTTGAGAAAGACGTAACCATCATTGGTTACGCCTTTTTATTTCTAAAGTTTCTCTAGTCCTCGTTGGCATCATGTAGCATTTCTTTGCGCCGGTCGTTTTTCTTTTGTTGAAACTGTTGTGCTTGTTGACTTGTTACAGGTGTCGATTCGAGATCCTTGACCGTGTTAATCAGATTTTTATCAGGCTTTATTGGACTCATTTCATTACTCCTCCTAGCATCGTTTGTCTTTATGAGCATGATCATATTATTACAGCAATGTAATTGATCTATTCATGTAGTTCATATTAGAAATTTCGACAGAGTCTTATTATATGGACACTTGAAGTTGAGAACAACCAAACCGAAACATTCTGCTCATAATGGTTGGAACCACTGAGGCATGATTTTCTTTGGGTGCTACATACACATTTACAGGGTAATGATATTTGTGTAGTACCTGCTTCAGCTTCTCAGCATCCTCAACCATATAACCTTCTTCTCCTCCTACAGTGATTTATAATCCGTTGTATTTATAGCATATTTTTCGGCATACATCAGTATTTCCTGATTGTTTCACCATACGGATGGACTGGCACTAAGGTAAGCTTGGAACAACTCCGGCCTAGTAAACTTTACCCATAGTGTGAAATATCCACTCAATGTGTGACCGAATAAACACCTCTTTGTATTATCGATAGGATACTGCTCCTCAATATACGGCATTAACTCCTTTTCAATAAAGGCGAGGAAGTTTTCTGCTCCTAGCTGCATCTTCCATGGATTCCAGACTTGCTGCTACGATATTGTTCACTTGTGCTGGTAGTGTGTAGCTTTCTCCAAGATATGTAATCGTTTGATCAGTAGTAGTAACTTCTACTGCTGCTGTTGGTGAAACATCTTAAAATAGGGATCATCATGAATCCCTTCTGGATCACTCTCGAAAGTAATTTGCTTAGATGGTGACTTCAGTTTTGTGCATAGGATGTCATATCCGATAATGAGTTTGAATAAATGGGATTATTTCATTTTCTAATTCATTCAAGTACGCATCCCCTTCTCCACTGAAAGGAGCGAAGTTGTCTACTAATGCTGGATGTGGCCATCTACAAGAACAATTGGAACGGTAATCTCCTTCCGAACATTCTCTTCAATCTCGAACAATATATCCTCGAATAAGTCTTCATGTTAGTATGCATACCTCCTAAGAGTCTTCTAGGAAAAGTAAAAAAACATACCATAATGGCATGTTTATGTGTGTTTATACACGATAATCCACTTTATTGAGCAGCCTGTTGATTCCTAGCTAAGCCTAAAGGTATGAAATAAGGAACACCATTTTCTTTAAAAATTTTCGCTTCGATCGAGAATACATCCTTGAACAACGCAGTATCGAATACTTCCCCCGGACTACCTTCTCTAAATATCTTCCCCTCTTTCATGACAACTAGCCGATCACTATACTTTGCAGCTTGATTCAGATCATGCAATACCATCACTATCGTCATATGAAGTTCACTATTTAGATATTCAACGAGATTCATCAACTCCAATTGATGCGAAATATCTAAATAGGTTGTCGGTTCGTCCAAAAGTAGGATTTCAGGCGATTGGACGATCGCCATTGCAATCCACGCTCGTTGCCTTTCCCCACCAGAGAGGGTTTGCAACGAACGAAATTGCAGATGTGTCAGACTGGTAACAGATAACGCCCAATCAATCAATTTCTGATCTTGCAGACCAAGCCGCTCATGCCATTTGCAATGTGGTAGCCGACCATGTGATACAAGGTCTCGCACAACGATATCCATCTGTACATTCTGAATTTGCGATAGCATAGTCATCTTTCTTGCAAGTTGCTTGTGACCGATCTGACTTATTTCCTTACCTTCGATGAATACGCAGCCGTTATCTGGTTTAAGTAGATTTGCCATTAGTCGTAGCGTCGTCGACTTGCCCGAACCATTCGGTCCGATGATGCTTGTTATTTGTTGTTTCGGGATATAAAACGAAAGACTTCCAAGCGAAAAGGAACCAGATTGTTTATATTTAACATCATCTATCAAGTATGAATTTGACATCTGATCCCTCCTTGTCTGTTCTATCTAATGTCATTACTGCTTTACTTTCTCTAATTCCTCTATGAAGAAATCAATGGATTCAACTACCCGCGGCCCTGGATTGGATCCGAACAGGCTATTCGGCAATAATACAAAATGACCATTCTTAACCGCGTCAATCGATTGCCAAGCCGGATTATTCTCCATTTCCTTAGTAAAGCTATCCATAGCCACTTTAGCAGGACCAGGCGATATTAAGAAGATTGCATCCGGATTCGCTTCCAGAATTCGTTCCGTATTCAATTGGGCATATTGGGAGTATTTCTCCAACTGTGGATAATCTTTCGCAATATTGACACCACCAGCCACCTCCAGCAGGTTACCCGATAACGAGTTAGGCAAGGCTACCATCCAGTTGCCTGATACTCCAAAGACGATCAATGCACGTACGGGATTCTCACTCTTATTCACAGATTTCACTTTATCTTCGATTTTCTTGATTAATGTATCTGCTTCGCTATTCTTCTGCATAACAGTGCCGATAATATCAATAGTCTTATAAATATCATCCAAGGTGCTAGCTCCCGTCAGCAAGACGTTAACGCCCATTTCCTTAAGTGCAGGAACACTTTTAGCATTTAACTGCTGATGGGCGATAATTAGATCTGGGTTCAGGCTAGCAATTTTCTCTAGACTCAAATTCATCATATTACCTAGTTCAGGAACGTCTTCAGCTTCCGGTGGGTTAACCGTGTCCGATACAGTTGTACGTCCCACAACTGTTCCGCCAAGTGCATAGACAATCTCCATATCCCCGGCACTAAGCGCGATCACTCGTTCTGGCACTTTATCTAATTTGACGACATTACCTGCCAGATCCGTTACCTCGATTGCTTGTTCACTAGTATCAGAGGTTGTTTCAGCAGTAGCCGTTTCCATTACCTGGTTGGAGGAAGTTTCTTGTACGGTATCCACCTTATTGTTTCCGCAAGCAGATAACACCAGTAAACTAGCAATTAAAACAAGAGATAATACCCATTTAAGATTAACCATATGTTTTTGATTCATCATTCAATAATTCTCCTCTTTATTCATAAATAAATTAATTTAAAATTTTCCCTCTACGTAGAAGTAATAGGAAGAAAGGACCACCGATGGCAGCTAGTAGAATCCCCACAGGCAATTCAATTGGGTCAAACCAGCTACGAGCAGCTGTATCAGCAAATACTAGAAGCCACCCTCCGGTTAAAGCGGAAATTGGGAGCAAATAGTAGTAATTATCGCCGATAAGCAACCGAACAATATGTGGGACGATCAATCCAACGAACCCAATCAAGCCTGATACACTTACCGCAGCTCCCGCAAGGAACGTACTTAAGATGATGAGTAGCAACCGACTTCTTTCTACACGATGGCCAAGAAGCTTCGCCGTATCATCTCCAAGAAGCAGGATATTTGCAGGCTTTGCTGCAAATAAGGAAAGTGTAATACCGATCACCGCATAAGGAAGTATAATCCAAAAGTGTGGCCAACTTCGATCACTTAATCCTCCCATTAGCCAAGGAAGCACACTTTGTACGCTATCGCTGTATATAATCATGACCCCAGAAGTGATCGCTCCCAGCAATGTATTCACCGCAATACCGGCTAATATGAGTCTCATCGGAGAGGCTCCTTTATTCCATGCGAGTAAATAAACGATGGTTGCGGCCAATAGGGCTCCTAAGAATGCACCAACAGGTAGAAAGGATACATGTTGCGGAAAAATGATCATCACAATAATAGCGACTAATCCCGCTCCGGCAGAGACTCCAATAATGCCAGGATCTGCAAGCGGGTTTCTTGTCACTCCTTGTAATAATGCACCCGAAATGGCCATGCACATCCCTACGAGAAAACCCGTAAGAACTCGCGGTAGCCGTAAATTCCAAACAATCTGATGCGTCATGGAGGACTCACTTACCGTTAATCCATCCCATATTTCTTGCATAGATAAGGAGATAGCGCCCGTCGACATCCCATAATAGAAAGAAAGTACTACCAATACAATACTTGTGAAAAAAATAATTATTCGTTTTATCCTTCTATGATCTTCAAACTGATTTTGTAAACTTACTTCTTTAATGTTTCCATTCATTTAACTCCTCCTACATAATTGATAATGATTATCACTATCAAAAATAGCATAATTATTTAATGTGAGTAATGACTATCGTCACATATGTAGAGATATTTATTGATTATGTCAGCTTTTTTACATATTTAAATATATTATTCAGACCACTCAAATGTATCATCTTGCACGTCTTGTTGTAGCTTATTAAAGAACCATGTAACCCCCATCCACCAATTTGGATCTTCTGCATAAGTTTCATTCAGCCACTGTACAGGATGTCTACCTTCTGGGCGGCGGCTACTAATATTAGCTACTGTCTTGGCTGCAATCTCTGCCGAAGATTTAATTGTTGTATTGTAGAGCTCCCAACTGCCGAATACATTAAATGGATTATTCGCAATTTTCTCAACATCTTTATGGTTTTTCGAAACAAACCCTTGCTCCTGTCCAGTGATAGCAAAGAGCAATAGTGGGTGAATATCGTATTGTTTACCGGCTGAGATTATAGCAGAAATAAAGGGTTCCTCAGCTAAAATTGAATTTTTTTCTAATAAATAATTCTGTAAACGTTTCGTATCCACAGAAACATATCGGAACTCCTTCGGAATTCCAAATGAATCCGATTTCTCTATTTCAGAAACGACAGGTTGCGATAAATTAGTTGTATTTATAGTTGGAGCTAGTGCTGCTGGCTGCTGATTCACTAAAGTAATTGTCACTAAAGTAATTGTCATTAAAATAGCTGCCGCAAAAACAGTAGCACCAGCTATATATCTCTTTCTATTCAGCCATCCTTTTCTTGGTGTAGATACAACTGATTCATGGGTAGCTGCTAGCTCCATACACGGGATACAATCTATTGAACTCAATTTACTTTCCAACGCTTGAAATCCGACTAGGGGTTTGTCCTCCATAGACCACCCCAGAATAATTTGGCGTACTTCCTCTTCTAGTGTAGAATTCGCAGTTTTGCTACATACCCATGCAGCAAGGGGGAATAATATATCCTCCCTGCTCAAATCAAGTGACATGCATTGTTGTAACACGTCATCCACATCAATGCTGAGAAGTTCCCTTTTATTCATAAGCAACTTAGAGCGAATCTCCCTTTTTAATACATCAGGAACTGAAGGAAGACGGCTATCGATAATCCGATGCACCGCATTAGCCAATACAGATGCCCGCTGCTGTCGATCAAAGTTATGGTGCTTTATATCTATGTAATGCTTCAGCCTTATTATTTCCTCACTAGACATAACCTTCTCCTGCATGCTTAAGACCTTCCTGTACTTGATTTCTGATGATATAATCTATGTAAATAGATTCCATATGCATAATGAAATATCCTGCTTACGCACTATTCAGACTCGAACTATCAGCTGCAACTTTTAGAAGAAACATTTGTATTAGAGGATGTAAACGATTCAACACCAGTTCCGTGTATTACAAAATCATTAAATCGGTTAAATAAATGACAGGCTAACTATGAACAAAAAAAGTAGGTCAGGATGTTATCCTTGACCTACTTTTGGAGTATCTAACCATGGTCAAAAGCTGATTCTCCTTGTCTTATTGTTATATTTCTTTTACTTCTAAATGTTTAGTGCAGTTATACATTTCGCAATTCCACCCTCTACTTGTTTTTAAAAGAGTAGTTAAAGAGGTGTTTTTTATATGTTCATCCATGTTTATGTTAGGAACTAATATCTTGAGAATATGTCTAGTGAACAATCCATGAGTTACAATTAGTATATTAGTAGCTGTTGATTGCGTAATAATCTCTTCCAATAGTGAAATCCCTCTGGTGGTGACTTGATCTGTACTTTCAATTCCTAAATTAAGCTTCCTCCAGTTATCTCCCCACTTTTTTATTCTCTCTGACTCAGTCGTACCTTCTATCTGTCCTCTTCCCACCTCACGTAATCTTACATCCCATTGAACAGGTATATCTTTAAGCTTCTTACTGATGATCTCCGCTGTTTGCTTTGCCCTTAATAGATTACTTGAATAGACGGCATCCCAATTCTCTTGGCTCAAGCGATCTGCCAATTTATATGCCATAGATATTCCTTCATCATCCAGTGGAATGTCTGTATTCCCTTGTGCTCTACCTGCATTGTTCCATGATGTTCTTCCGTGACGGATAATACCGATCCTAGTCATCTAGACACCTCTGTTTTAAGTGATTACCTATGAAAATATAGAATTATATCATATATACAAATTCCTTGTCCTGACTAGCCTTCACTCCAAATTCAAATGTATCTTGACGTAAACCACGTCTCATCGTTTCAAGAGCAAGAATTTCACTTGTTGGAATGTTCCCCAAGTTTACGTCAGACCCGAATTTGCGCAAAAACATGACCTGTTGATGTTTAAGTGGTGCTTCCCACATCAGTTGTTTTGTGTCAGGGATAAATTGGAGTATAGCGTCGAGAATATCCACTCTACATTCGCCTTTATCATCAAAAATACCAACACCAACACCCGATTCACGAGCCTCAACTGTTATTAATTTTGCTCCTGCATTCAGATCAATTTCAAGAGTTCGTGCAAGAAGTTCAGCATCAATAATTGATCCTGATAATTTCTTACCATACTCTGTATACACCTGAAGATCACGATTTCTTCCTTCCTGAATTAGCTCTGTACGTTTCCAGCGGGATAGCTCAATCGTACCATCGGATACTTCAATTCCATTAAAACCAAGATTACATATCGTATTGAAGAATTCTGGTACTACATTTTGCTGCACAGCTGCCTCCAACAGGGTCCCGCCTGGAATAACGATAATACCGTGTTTTTTGGCTAAATTAATCTTAAAAGTCAGCAGTTCATCATTATAAAGTGGGGCCGTACCAAATCCTAATTTCACACAATCAATATAGTGTGATGCTGTTTCTATTAAATCGATAAATGAGTTTCTACCTAACCCTTTATCAATGACCATTGTGTGACCACGGTCAGTGACTTGTAGTACATTACCATTGTCGGTTATAGTTGTAGACTCTTTACGAAGTCCACTGGGGTCAGATAACTCTTGGGGCCAGGCTGTACATCGGGAACCTTTCATCTGAGATCTCCTCAATTCCTTTATAAATTTTGCAACTTCAATTGATAAGATATCCTATGCGTTTTTCATTTGCATGTGCCTATAAGCCCTTAACAATCTGATACCCATTTGCCCCATTATTCCGACAATTTAGCTGGAGGTTTAATCATAAAGAACACTAATCCTAGCGTGATAAAAGATAATGCAGATACCGTGATAAAGACTAGACGATCAGATTTATCCATCATCCAACCGAATAGTGGTGGTCCTACTGCTACACCTAGAAACCGTAAACTATTATACAAAGATGTGATCATACCGCGTTCACTTTTCTGTACGGCTCCTGTGATAATCGTATTTAAGCATGGAAGGAGCAATCCCGTTCCGATACTACTGATCGTTAACAATCCAATAAATACATAAATATTCTTAAAAGAAAATATCGTAGCACCAAGGGCGACGGTCATAGCTATTAATCCTACATTCATAAGCACGCGCATCAAAGTTCCTTTTTTCTTAATCAGACTACCTGTCGTATAAGATGTGATAGCCATGCCGAGCAATGGTATTGCTAATATTAAGCCTTTTCGTACCCCTTGTATGTTGTACGGTTTCTCTTCAAGGATATTAGACAAGTAAAAAAGTACACCAAACAAAATAAAAAGTCCCAACGAACCAGCAAAAAACGAAGTGATTAGCCATTTACCTTTTTCACTGAAAACTTGACGAAGCTTGTGAATATACGCCTTTAATTCTTGCTTTTGATTGTGTTTCGGTTCTTTAATTAAAAAAATCACGGCCAATAATGACAGCGCACAAAAGATAGGAAAGGCGAAAAAGGATGCATACCATACGATTAGAGCAAGCAATGAGCCAATAATTGGACTAAGAACCTTTCCAACCCCATTAGAAGCTTCGATTAATCCTAATGCTTTACTTTCTGTACCACCTTTATATAAATCACCTACTAATGCCATGGCAATCGGCGCTGTACCTGCTGCAGACATTCCCTGTATCGCCCTGGCAATAATAATAACGACATAAGAATCCCATACTGCCCCGAAGCCAGCAAGTATCCCTGCTCCCCCATAAATAATTAATGCTGGAATAATAATAACTTTTCGGCCGAAACGGTCGGATAAATAACCGATAACCGGAATAAAGATCCCAGCAGCTAATGAGAAAATAGATATAATCAAGCTACTTTGAAATTTGCTTATTTCAAGCTCTCTCTGTATTTCAGGGAGTACTGGCACCAACATCGAATTACCAAATACAAGTACGATAGGGATCGTCGAGATCGCAATATATTCCCAAATCCGTCCTTTAGAATCATTTCCTTTCTTTGAATCCTTTTCTTTTATTTCTGTCGAATCTGATATGGTTATATCACTATTGAATGTAATATTTAACTTCCGCGATTTTGTTTTCTCCATCAGTTATAGGCTCCTCTTGCTGGTGATTTCGGTGTTTGTAATATGGACAGAACGAAAAGAGACATTCCAAAACATGGAACATCTCTTCACTGTTGTAAGAATTAAGTCACTTTATTCACATAAATTATGATGCTCTGTTTGAAGTTAAAGTATGCAAACATCTCACTTTTATAGTGATGTGATCATTTCTTCTTACGCCACGCTATTGTGAAAGTTTGATTTTCCCCGAAAGAAGTATTATATAACCTACTAACAATTCTCGTTGAAATCCCCTGACAAATAATGGCCTGAATAATTATAAACCAATCAATAACATATGCAGCAATAATAATGATTCCACCATTCAGCCAAAATAAAACCTTTGCAGGGTCAACATTCTTATATTTCGCAATCGCTAATGCAGCAAACCCGATTCCGCCATTTGAAACACCTTGTCTTAAAAGTATGGAAACACCACAGCCAAGTACCATAGAGCCCATCAAGAGAT
Source organism: Paenibacillus crassostreae (assembly GCF_001857945.1). Classification (NCBI taxonomy): domain Bacteria; kingdom Bacillati; phylum Bacillota; class Bacilli; order Caryophanales; family Paenibacillaceae; genus Paenibacillus; species Paenibacillus crassostreae. Next base: position 3,912,370 of record NZ_CP017770.1, on the reverse strand, counting down.
CAATCCATAAATTCGTAAATGGTGAAGTCAAATATACATCAAAGACATTCACTGAAACGGAGGTAATAGTTATCGTTATGATTGTCCCGATGGCACTGACCTTCCCGAGATAATGAACAGAAGAGATTAGAAATACAAAATTTGAAAGCCATAAACCAATACTTATTGGAATATGGAATAAATAATTCAGTAATACCGCTATACCTGCCCCACCTCCCGAAGGGATGGAATGAGGGAACAGAAATACACCCATGGCAAACCCCTGGATGACAGATCCTGCGAAAATGAAGATACTTCTCATCAGCAATCGACGCAGAAATAATCCACTAAATATGTATTCTCTATTTCTTTTCACTAGGTATCATCCTTATTGGTATGGCATGGCAGCCCGTCCGGCTTTTCCTTCTAATGTATGCTTACCATAAGAGTGGAATACCACTGACCCTTCATTTCCTTGATCACAAAAAATCCCCCATTTTTATCCGTGTATCCTCTCCTTTCGGAGAGGGTGCCGGCCAATTGTGGGGGATTTTCAAAATCTGATATTAGATATTTAATAATTGATGTTCACACGATTGAGAAAATTACTTGAACCCATTATGATTCATGCTTCCTCACCAACTATTATGAATGAATTTCTCCAATGCGGAAACATCTGTGATGTTCTTATTGCAGGTTTCACTGTTCACACACACATAGTTACCAATTGCCTTATAGTAATCAGGAGTAGCGTTAGCCGGTTTCGATTTCGTAATCACTGATAAAAATGCCACCTCTTCATATCTTTTACAAAAAAGGCAAAAGCCTTTCTTATTCGCAGGGGTACACTTGCCTTCTACACCAACGAGCTTCCCGTTAAGATAATAAACGAGAAACAATTTATTCAATGCGATATCGTTCCAGCCAAGGTAGGTCATATACCGGTAATCGATTTCGGTTAAATCGGGAACCTTCATTTTTTTTATTTTAGGAAATAGTTTAATAATCTGCTTTTCTGATACCTGTTTAAATTCCTCCATATAAGGTTCCAATGAACGCAAATATTGATGAAATTCTCCAGACGTATTTAACGTCGAAATGTTCTCTAACATTTGTTTTTGAAACTCTGTTATACCCGGTAACGCATCAATAATTTTGGATTGTGCACTATATCTAACCGCTTCGATCACTTTCGGATCAGAAACGGTGTTACAAGCATGTTGCAACAGACCAACCTGCTTCTTGATTAAGTTATATTGATTGTTTCTAATGAATGGGTTAACCATTACTAAACAGCTCCTTATTTTTTGTTGACAAGAAAATAAGTTGCAAAGCCCAGTATTAGAAACGATATATGCTCTCTTGGGCGACCATGTTAACAACAACTGTTCTCCCCATACAAAGTATCGCCCTATTATTAGGCTTCGCATGAGTAGATACTTACTCTGGCAATGTGATTTGCCATCCTATCGCCCCCTTTCTACGTTTAGTATAAAATAACCTTTCCTTTTTTCGCAACATTCAAAAAACATTAAAATCACTAACCTCAACTCTCAGTAATCACTAAGAACGTTCCCCTAACTTGACTCATAGTAAATTAACTTATATAGTTTCATTACAGAACAACGTAATGGAGATGAAAAATTGGGTGAGATTCGAAACGCGGAACGTACGCGTAAAAAGATACTTGATGCAGCAAGAGAAGAATTTTTCTCAAAAGGGTTCTCTGCTACTCGAATTGAATCAATCGCTACAAGAGCGAATGTCAAAAAGCAATTGTTGTATCATTATTTCAAGGGAAAAGATGATATTTTCGAAGCAGTGATGGATAACTTATATAGCCAACATCAGCCAATTACTTTGCAAACTCCAACAAATCCTGCCCTCCTAGCAGAGCACCGTTTAAGGGTAAATATTGAATATCGGATGGATTTCCAAAAGTTTACGGCATGGGAAGCGCTTGAAGACCAACCCAAAAATCCTCAAAGAGAAACCATTAGAAAGCAAGTCCTTCAATCCTACGTCGAAGATTTAAAAGCTAAACAAGAAATTGGACTTGTTCCCGAAGACTTAGATCCTGCCTTGCTGACTCTAGCAATTACCAGCTTAACCACCTATCCGCTGGTCTTCGCTGATGCAACAAATATGATAACTGGGATGGATCCTACCGACAAACAATTTCAAGAACAATGGATGGCTTTTCTTACACAGATCAGCGAAAAAATATTTCGCAATTCAGCCGAGTGAAATCGATAGCTATCTAGACCGAAGACCGAGTGTACTCCACACTCGGTCTTTTTTTAAACTTAATATATTTTAAGTCAAATACTACTTGACATTAGTTAAATTAAATTTTATTCTTAAGTTAATAATTTTACTTTATATTTGTAAAGTTATAATAATCTACGAGGTGATTCAGAATGGCATTCCAACCAAGCAAAACATTTATTAATTTGCCCGTTAAGGATTTGAAAAAAACGATGGATTTCTTCACGAAAGTTGGCTTCGAGTTCAATATGCAATTCACAGACGATAATGCCACTAGCATGGTTATCAACGATAGTACTTATGCCATGATGCTCGTGGAACCGTTTTTTCAATCGTTCACCAAGAAGGAACTGGTCGATGCAACAAAATACACAGAAATGCTCATCGCCCTAGCTGTTGACAGCCGTGCACAGGTGGATGAGATTGTAAATAAGGCCCTTGCTGCTGGTGGAACTCCGTCGAATGACCAACAGGATTTAGGTTATATGTACAGTTGGAGCTTCCAAGATATTAACGGACACATATGGGAAGTCTTTCATATGGAAGATCCAGAAACACACCAAGCGTAATTCATTTCTTACTACAATGAGGAAAAGAAGGGCTGACCCAAAAATCATAAATAATGACTTTTGGGTCAGCCCTAGAATAAAGCGAGGATTGATAAAATGGGAAAAGTAATAGCGTCAGTAAGCTGCACTTTGGATGGTATTTTTACAGGACCGAAGGGTGATGAAGATAATATGGTTAGCTGGGCAATGCCAGGTGTCATAGATGCGACCATGAATAATCTGATTATGTTTCAGCAGGCTGAAGCACTCTTAATGGGTCGAGTCACGTATGAAGGATTCTCCACCTACTGGCCCTTTCAAGAGGGAGATTGGGCTGATGCCATGAACAAGACCCACAAGTATGTGGCAACTCGCAATCGTGAGTGTGATGTGAAGTGGGGTGATTACAAAGATACGATCACGCTTCTATCCGGCGATGTGGAGGCGAAATTGGTCGAGCTTAAAAAGGAGTTTAATGGCGATATCGTTATCCCGGCAAGTGCCGATCTGGTACAAAGCCTGCTAAATGCTAGCTTGGTTGATGAATTTAGTATGATCGTTCACCCTATTATCCTTGGAAGTGGCCATAGGTATCTGAAAAACATCTCAAGTAGAAAAGATTTAAAGCTCCTGCGAACACAGCACTACGAGACAAGCGGATCTCTACGGTTATGTTACGAAGTGATTAAATAAGCTACCTTATTTATTCTGCTTGAAAAGTCCAATAATTATTTAATAGAAAGTTGACTATCGGAATTATCAAAATTGTTACCAACTCACCCATTAAGTAATGAAAAGAAAGAATGTGAACGATGAGAAACATTAGGAAGAAATTCAATGAGAATCCAACTAGCGACACCACTAAAAAACGAAAGAATCTCTGATGGGTAAAACTACTTCCATACGTATAACGAACGTTTATAAAAAACGACACTAGCGTCATAAAGATAAAAGCAGCTGCAGATCCAGCTACAGGATCCCATTGGTATCTTTCTATAAAAATAAAAACAAAAAGGAAATATATACCAATACTAATACAACCGACGACACTATATTTTAGAAACCGTATGACTAACTCTCTCTGTAACAGCATTTCATACTACCCTCTCTTTATCACGATAATTGTTTCCTACGAATGTGTAAAATCGCAATATCTATCGCCGACACAATTGGATGTAATGTGAACGCTCTGTATGAATTAATTTCAATTGAGCTAAGTTGAAGCTTAAATATATATGTCTGTTTCAACAATCATAAAGGATATAGAGTCTTTTCTTAACTAAGAAAAGTTCTATATCCTTTAATATTTGTTCCGTGTATATTTAAAATTACATGTTCTTGGAACCATCATCGTAACTAAACTGCCAAGTAATCCCGAATTTATCTATTAAGCCACCGTATAATTTGGACCAAAAGGTTTCTTGAAGCTCCATGACTACAGTGCCGCCTACTTTAAGTTTATCGAATGCAGCTTTAATTCCATCCATGTCAGCATTAACTAAGGAAAGGCTTATATTATTTCCGGCAATAAATGGCGAACCTGGATAAACATCAGAGAACATTACATTGCTTCCTTCAATATTAAGTCTTGAGAGCATAACTAAATTTTTGGCTTCTTCAGGAAGCGGATAGTCTGGATGAGAGGGGGTTTCTCCAAAGGTCATAAAATGGGTTTTTTCTATCCCAAAAACCTCTGCGTAAAACTCAACGGCTTCACGAGTATTCCCATTAAAACTAAGATTAACATCAACTGACATTCGTTTCACTCCTTAGATTTTTAATTAGATTATTTAAAAATGATGCCAATTAATATTGTATCAATAAAATAAAATAATCAATACAAGCCCAAGCATCGGCGAATGCCGAGAGGCTATACAAAAGAACACATCTCCACCCCTATCAGATTCTTCGGCTATCTGTATCTTCTTATCTAAATAATCCTTTTCACTAGCGTTTTTCCACTGGGCGTCTAGGATTAACTCTGACTATTCGTCTGCACTAATTGTACTACCGAGATAGAGGGTCTTTAATTCTGCCTTTAATTGTTCCTCTGAATATAATCCGTCATAATAATCATTATATAGTGATTCTAACGTGTCTTTGATTTCTTGTCTCTCCATATTGGGAAAACACCTACTTCAATAGGAATCATGCGTGTAATCTATTATACAACAAATTGAGAATAAACGAGGTGGATTAAGCTTGATGGACGACTTTATTTTTGAACACCATCTTCAGCGACTCCTTAGAGATGAACTAGTTCAAACTTTAATAGAAATTAAGACACGACATAGTCTTACCTTAAAACAATACATGACAATAAGTGAGGTTGCGGATAGAACGGGCATAGGAGTTTATACATTACGACAGCTGACCTATACAAGGGCAATGCCACACAGGAAAGTAAGGGCGAGAATTATTTTTGATTACAATGAAATTGAAGAGACCATCGTTATGTTCCGCGCAAACAGGTGGAAGGATCCGGAAAAAGAGTGGGATGTAAAAGTAGTACAAGAGGAAATTAGAAATTTTGAAAAGTCAAAGGGGGAGCCTGAGATGATCGAGGAGATAATCAGAAAGATCTTTAAGGAAGAACTAGCGAATTTCTCAGACGAGATAAATCAATTGACTAAGGGAGAGAGGGAGAGGTATTACGGAAGAACCATTCTTACGATTAAAGAGGCATCAAAGCACTTTCGGACAAGCCCTGCGACTATATATAGCTTAATTAAAGAAGATGGCATGCCCCATTTCAAAATACAGAGCAGATACTATATCGTACTTGAAGAAGCTGAGGCTTTCCTGTGGAGAGAAACTGCAAAATCCTATGCGGACTCTGGGAATATTTATTGGGAACGAATTCTGAAAAGGCTTGATTGGGAAGAGAAGGAGCGAGTGCTGGCTTACGAAAAGGCTTTAAAACGCTTAGAGGAAAGGTTTTAGATTCCTTTCCTCGTATGCGGAATTGAATCAGATGGATAACACAATTGATAAGAAGCATGATGATGAAAGGAATAACTTATCCAGTAAAATTGCTCAGGATATTAGTTTGTACTTCCAACAGCATCAAAATCAAACAGATTATCCTGATGAAATCATAAAGAAAATAATGAGTGTAAACAATGAATGGATTAGTATATTTGATAATGCGACTTCAAGGAGTCAAACTACACTTAAATTATCTTCATCTGCAAAAATGCTTGTACCTAACCCTACTGTTTCTTTGTTTGATCAGTGAAGATAATGCTCAGGCGTTTTCACAACGATAAGTGTAGGCAAACAGCAACGTAAGGCGGTGAGCAGCTCGCAAGGTCAAAAACAAAATCCTGTTTCAATCGGTAAAAATCAGAGGGAGACGCATGCGTCTCCTCCCTTTTATACGGTGTTCTTGCCATCTGCCGACCCCTGTTTATGTATAGGATCTACTTGCGGCGTGTTCGAAAGCGAAAAATTAATTTCTCCTTTGAATTGAAGCTCAAACAGCCCCCATTTTAGGAGAGAGAGAGAGAGAGAGAGAAATATCTGCTGTTTAAGACTTTAGCCGGCAATGCGCTGGCAGCGAGGCTGACCATGGCATGAATGGCTCTAGCGCCTGCGGATCGAGCTGACCTGTTAGCTGAGGTAGCTGTTCAAAGAGAAACTTCAAGTAGTCGAATGGCTTGAGTCCATTTTCCTTTGCAGTTTCGACAACGCTGTAAATGTTAGCACTGGCCTTTGCGCCTCGCGGGGTGTTAGCAAAGAGCCAATTTTTCCGGCCTATTACAAAAGGTTTAATCGACCGTTCGCTTCTGTTGTTGTCGATCTCGAGTCGTCCGTCAGCAAGGTATGCCGCCAGCTTTTCCCATTGATTTAAGCTGTAGGCGATTGCTTGTCCTGTCAAACTCTTAGGTAACGTTCGTGACCGCTGTTGCTTCAGCCAATTTTGGTAAGCTTCGATCACAGGAAGACTTCTTTCCTGCCGTGCGGTATAGCGTTCCTCTGGCGATGCTTCCTTCAGATCTTCAATGGCAAAGAGTTCATTACAGAACTTCAGGCCTTGCTTCGCTACCGTTTCCGGATTGTTCCTTGCCTCTGGCGGCGCCGCCTTTAAAGCCTCGTCATATTTACGCCGTGCATGTGCCCAGCAGGCGACAAGTGTCACATCGGCCACTTTGTGATATCCTGGGTAACCGTCGACATGCAGATAGCCTTTGAATCCAGCCAAAAAGTTTCGCGGATGCTCGCCTCCTCGGGTTCTCTGGTAATCGAACACAACAGCTGGGTCTTCTACGCGTCCGCTGCGATATAACCAAAGATAGGATTTCGATTCGGCCGATTTGCCTGGCTCGTGCAGCACTTGTAACGTGGTCTCATCAGCATGTAAGATATCTTTCTTCAGCAAGTATTCTTTCATGGCGCTAACCACTGGCGTCAGCCACTTCTCCGCTCCGTAGATCATCCAATTCGCCATCGTTTGCCGGGACAATGTGAAGCCTAGACGAGCAAAGTGCTGTTCTTGCCGATAAAGCGGTAAGCTTTCCACATATTTCTGGCACATCACATGCGCCAGAATTGACGGCGAAGCTAGGCTCCCCGGGTAGACAGGCTTTGGCATTTGTGCCGTGATGATAGGTGTATGAATGTCATTGCGCTCGCATGATCGGCAGGAATAAACCTGCCTCACGTGGCGGATGACCTTGACTTGAGGCGGCACAATGGCGATCTCGCTGCGCGTCTCGGTGCTCATTTCATGGAGCGAACCGCCACAGCACGAACAGGTCTGATCCAACTCATTGAGTTCATAAGTCACCGTTTCAATCGGTAACCGATCAAAATCTACTTCACGCCTACCGGTCGTCTTCCGGCGCTCGTAGGTCACCTGCTCCATCTGTGGCTCTTGTCCTTCAGGTGTCGCAAGCACCTCGGCTTCGTTGAACAAATTCAGTTCCAATTGGTCCGGGTTCGTCTTCTCACTGGATGCACCAAAACGTTTTTGTTTCGCAAGACGGTTCTGCTCCTCATACCACCTGAGTAAAGCAGTAAGCTCAGAAATTTGCTGTTCCTGCTTAGCAATTCGCTGATTCAGTTTTTCGATTGTTGTTCGGAAAATGTCGCATCATCCCTGCCGCAAGGTATGGCGATACAGCGAACATTTGAGTTATACGACAGAATCAGCCGTAACTATTGGATGTGCCTGACGCTGACTAAGCGAAAGTCCATCCAGCAGCCAGCGAAGCTCGCGGGAGGTAATGGTTGCGGTACCGACGCTTTCGTTCGGCCACTGAAACGTGCCTCGTTCAAGTCTGCGGTAAAACAGCCAAAAACCGTTGTGCTCCCAGTGTAAAATCTTGATCTTGTTACATTCGCGGTTGCAGAAAACAAACAAGCATGAAGAAAAGGGATTGAGTCCAAAGCCTTCCTGCACGATTGCGGCTAATCCGTCAATAGACTTCCGCAGATCTGTTGATCCTGTGGCAAGATAGACATGATGGACGCTGGATAATGTTAACATGGCTCTTCCAGTGACTGCACAACTTCTTTAAGCAACCGTTGGTCAAAGCCAGGACGGATCTCAATTTGGACTGAACCGATACGAACGACAAGTGAAGATTCATGGGTAATAGATTGGATTGGATCGGAAACCTTTAGCGGAACCCAGCTAGGAGTGACAGGGCCATCAGCATCTGAATGAACTACTTTTAGTTTGCGGAGCCAGTACTTCAACTGCTCTTTGGTTACTTGGTGAGCATCGCACCAAGCTGCCATTGAAAGATTACTCGCTCGATAATCCTCGATACGAGATGACCAATCCTTGCGACGTTGTTCTTTTGTTGTCATAAGGCAACCTCCAATTTATTTGGGATGCCTCCATTGTCTCATGTATATTTGGGTTCTTGAAGGTGTGCTGGGTTTGACGCTTACTTTCCTACCAATCTTTCGTAAAAAACTCTTTTTTACTCAAAATCTTTTTTACAAACATACGATTCTTTCTAATTATTGGTTTTTGTTGGGGTTGTTGTTTACGATTTATCAAAAAAACTAATTGGATAAATATAATAGGAAAAAATGATTTTTTATAGGCTAAATATTTCGGTTCCCATTCTGTTGCAAATTTACCTTTAAACTCTTTTAAACCTTTAAAATTATACTTGTCATTTCCATAGAGATATACTAAACGAATAATTTTTTCACTAATAAAGGAATGTTTATAATTTCCAACATTCGATAAAGGGGCAATCCCTAAACTACATTGTTGAAAATTATTATATTTTGCCCATTCAAAGATTTGTAAAAACAATACATCCATTGTCCCATGAGGGTTATCTTCGTTCTTTCTCATAAGATCAATGATTAGTGTCTGTTTATAATCCGTAGCTAATGTAGCAAACGCAATAATTTTCCCTTCTGCATTATGTATAAGGGCAATCGAAAAACGCGAGACGTAATCATTACAAAATGAAACTACCGAGAATCCTTTCTCTTTCTGGCTTCCTAACCAAGAATCCGATACTTCTTTGATTTTTGCAAGCAGTTGATCAGTATGAGGAGGATCTACAACACAAAATGTAAAACCGTTACGGAAAAACTTATTCATTCTATTACGTAGGTTTGCTCCCTTTTTTCCTTCAAGAGAAAAATGAGTAAGCTTTATAATGGCCTCCTCCCCTAATTTTATAAACCTAAAACCAGTATCATGATAAGAGTGCATATATCTTGGACTTACTTGATAAAAAATAGGTTTTAACTTTTTTGATTTACAAAATTCATTAAATTCAGTAATTGCCAATTGAAAATGTGATTCTTCACCAATGGGATCTCCGAGTACGACTAATTTATCAAATATTTGCTTATACATAATTAATACATTCTGATCTTTTGTCCAAAATTGTTTTTTATCTTGCAAAAAAATAAGATGAGATACGTGATTGCCACCTTTTTCTTTAAATAAAGATAGCAATTCATCATAATGAACTTGCAGCTGATTTTCAGATAAACCTCTGTTTGTGCGCCGTTTTTGAGAGTAGGGAATGAGATTTTTCATAAAAACCATAGGTATTTCCTCCTGATGAATCGACAAATTTCTTAGATTTGATAATAGCATATAGGAGACACTGTTCATAGATATCAAATATTAACTATTTCTACCATTGTTTGATTGATCATAGTATCCGTATTTTAAAGCTATATCCGTGTATCGGGACTGAAAACCGTTATATAGTTCTCGTAATAGGTATTGAAATTGAAGGATGTCTAACAGTTCTTTCGGACTAACTCCCAATTCCTTTTGAAAGTTTCTTCTTACATCCCTTTCAGCATAACTTAGCTTTTCTCATTCCTTGACTAGCATACATGTATTGCATGCTTGATTGGAGCAGTTGATCGGAGCGTGTTTCATTTTGAAGCAAGAACCATTCGATTTTCAACGAAGTCGTTTGGCTTCACAACCAGAAATATGCTAACATTGCATTATTCCTATTATTCCCACATATTAATAGCCAAAATCGAGAAATTTCCCGGTTTCCACAATTGTTTTAATATGACTAAGGATCATCCACCAATATTGATCCGCACTCTCGTAGAGCGGATGGTTATCAGTCCATTGATCATTAATGAGATGCAATCTGGTGCATTTTCCAACCTTGTCTAACGTCAGGGTCACTCTGCTTTCCAACTCCGCGTGTCGAACATGGTGTGTAGGTCCCGGGTGATCTGTGTAGCTCAATACTTTATGCGGCACATACTCTAACAACTGACCATAAATAAAAACTATTTCATCTCCATCTTTTCCAGGACCAACAAACTCAATCGAATCGCCCACTTTCAAGCTTGATCGGATTACTCCACCCATAAATGCGCGAATTGATAGCTTAGGATCGAATAATACATCCCAGACCTCTTTCGGCTCAGCCCCAATATAGAAAGCGTATTCCAGTTTTTTCATTTCTTCATCCTCCTGTATATTAGTTGTGACAAACTCATCTCAGTTATAAATTAACAAATCCGTTATTCACTTTTCTTGTAAAAACACGACATTTTCACTTAAGGCGGTGTAACGAATGAATGATAATATGAATCCTAATAAAGGTATCCTTCAGATGAAAGCGGCAAACAGGAACTTTTCCATTTCACGTCATAAGCCTTCGGAACACTTGCGTTTTTTTATCCAACACTATTGGATAGTCGATTGGAACTTGACCGGCAAGTCCCCGCATCGTCAGGAAGTCTTACAGCACCCGGGTGTCAACATCATATTCCAACGTGGACTTTCTCGAATCAACGGGATCGAAAGCAAAAAATCAACGTACATTCTTCAAGGGGAAGGGCGGATCGTTGGCGTATTGTATCGGCCCGGTGCCTTTCATTGTTATAGAGGGATTCCGATGACTGCCTTAACGAATCGTACAGCGAGCATTTCCGAATTCTTTCCTTTTGATGCAAAAACAGCTGAAAACGAAATTTTTGCCCATGCGAGTTTGGATAATATACTTGTAGGTCTCGAAACATTATTAACTCAGAATCTTCCCCAACCCGATCAAAATGTAGACCTATTGAACAGGATCATCGATCGAATGATTGAAGACCGCAGCATTATAAGAGTCGAGATTATTGTGAAAGATTTTCATATTTCTCATCGCACCTTGCAGCGCTTGTTCAAACAATACATTGGCGTCAGTCCAAAGTGGGTCATAAAGCGTTATCGAATGCACGAGGCTAGCGAAGCGATCGAAAAAGGAGCTGATATCGCCCATTTAGCTTTGGAACTCGGTTATTTCGATCAGGCTCATTTCAGCAAGGATTTCAAGGAAGTAATAGGAAAATCACCGAAGGATTATGCAAATCTATCGAGATGATCACTCACTAGTTATTAATTGGTTATTAGAATTGTTCTCCTAAAATGTTAAAATATTACACCCATTTGTAATATGCTAAACTCAAGATGAAGGCGAGGTAAACAATGAAGATAGTAAAACTGGAAGGACTTACACTGCTAGCTGATAATGTTGCTCGATTGGCTCGGTTTTACCAGGAAGTCTTGGGATTTACTATTGTTGTAGAAGAGGAGCATTACGTAGAATTCAGCAATTCAGGAGTGAGATTGGCCATTTGCTCTAAATTGCTAATGGCAGAGAATACCAACGGATATTCTTCTTTCAGGGAAAGCCGCAAAGGACAAGCCGTCGAGCTTAATTTCCAATGTGATTCGCCGGATCAAGTATATGCCTTGTACGATGAATTCGTTTCGAAGGGAGCCATTGATGTTACAAGGCCACAAATCAAGTCTTGGGGTCATACTACTGGCTTCTTCGGTGATCCCGAGGGAAATATTCATTCCATTTTTGCGATGAATCTTGTGTAAATTTGCAGTAGAATTAATCACCTTTCTCATTAGTTGGTGCTTTCTTGGCACCAATAACGCGGGTGAACCCTTTGGGGTCATCTCGGCTAGCCACCAATAACAGAAAGCCACGCCCGGATGATATGGTTGAATTGTTTATTCGATACTTATTCCGATTACTTAACGGGGACCACGTCTCCCTACGCACAGTCATTCCATACAAAAAACATCACCACATTATGTGGTGACGTTTCTTTTGTATGGAGCCTAGGGGGATCGAACCCCCGGCCTCATCGCTGCCAGCGATGCGCTCTCCCGCCATTACCGGTTTCACTACCACAAAAATTTGATACTAGTCTAAATAACTCCAACCATAAGTGCAGCGCTCTATTAGATTTTGTTAGCATGTTCCACCATGATGACTACATTCCCCTTTTTGTGCCCTTTTTCCACATATCGATGAGCTTCGGAAATTTGTTCTAACTTATAGCGTCTATCTATGACCGATGTCATCTTACCCGTCTCAATAAGCTCTTTGAGGAGAATTAAATCTCCCTTACGTACCTTTGCCATCCCATGCCCTTCAACTGACACGTATGTCCCGTTCGGCGTTAGGGCTTTCTTGCAATTAGATTTGGAGGTTTTCCCAACTGCATCAAAGATGATATCATACTGCTCTCCTCTTCTCATGAAATCGTCTTTTGTGTAATCTATTAGCTTATCAGCTCCCAGAGATCTCACCAATTCTAAATTCGAGGTACTGCATACCCCGGTAACTTCTGCCCCAAAGTACTTAGCAAGCTGTACCGCGGAAGTCCCTACAGCACCAGAAGCTCCATAAATAAGAACTTTCTGTCCGATCTGAATATTTCCCTTTTTTAGAAAATGCAATGCTGTAGTTCCACCAAAAGGAACTGCAGCTGCTTCCTCATAGGTAACATTCGACGGTTTTAGTGCCACTACTCCATCTTCAGGCATACAGGTGTACTCGGCATGAGCACCAAAACGCATCCCAGTTAATCCATAAACCTGATCACCTTTCATAAATCGTTTCACATCTTTGCCTATTGCTTCAATTTCTCCGGCTAACTCCACCCCCAGTATAGGCTGTCTTGGTTTTCTGAGGCCTAAAAATATTCGCATGGGGATCCACATCAAGATAGGGCTGTTGAAACTTCGACATCTACAATCCCCTGATGTTACGGTTGTCGCATGTACCCGCACCAGCACTTCATTGTCCTTGGGAATTGGTTTTGCTACTTCACTCAGTTGAAGAACATCCGGTGATCCGTATTTTGTGCATACAATTGCTTTCATGTGTGTCCCCTACCTTCTTTAATGAATACTAGTTTTTAATAAGTTGCTGTTAGCTGCGAGAGTTAAACGCGAATGACCGAAAGCAATGGCATTCCTAAATCACGCACCTTTCTTAGCAATCCATACAATGCAGCCTGATCGACCACGGGACCGGTTAAAAGGGTATCACCGTTTTCTTCAAGCGTGATGGTCAGGCCTTCGAACCAGTCTGTCCACCCAGGTCCCAGATGTCCTTTGATCCTGATTTGATAAACCATGGGTTCATTATCCTGCTCCTTTGTGGCCGGTTATTATTGTCTGTACCACTTACTTAATACAAGAAGTGTATCTAAAATTCGGTATTGACTAATAGATACTAAAGTATTTTTAAAGGTATCGATTTAGGTATTGAACTCTCGGGTACATGCAACTGTTTCCGTGCGTCTTTACCTTTCTAACTTCATACTAAAAAGCCTCAGCTGGAATATATAGCTGCGGCTCTTTACTTTCATTCGGTTAGTTTATATTAACCAATTTTTCACTGGCTTCCCAAAGCCTGCGCATAACTGCTTCATCATAGGATGCTTGGGATGAAGCAACGGCTTTCTTCTTCGTATAATACTTCCCTGTCACTCCCTCTACTTCAGCTGAGGATGCCAGATAAACCGCGGTTTCCGCACCTTTGGCCGCTGATAGAAAGAATGGCAGCATCAATGTGATAACAAGCTTGAGCATACCCGTCATGTCTCTACCTAATCGAGTACGAACAACACCCGGATGCAGGCAATTGACCGTTACCCCGCTTCCTTCCAGGCGATGCGAAAGCTCATAGGTAAACAGAACATTGGCCATTTTGGTACGTCCGTACATTTTGCGACTGAAATTGTTGCTGCTCATCAGGTCATCAAAATCAAGCTCTTCCTGCACGGCGGAGGTGTAATTAATGATGCGAGAAGGAGCACTATTCTTGAGCACATCCAACAATAAATGGGTTAACAAGAATGGTGCCAGATGATTTACAGCCATCATCGATTCAAACCCATCCCCAGTGAGGATTCGCTCCGAGTGTATGACCGCGGCACAATTTACCAGTACATGCAATTTATCATATTTCTCTCTAAACTCTTGGGCAGCACATCGGATTGAAGCTAATGATGCTAAGTCTACCTGCAATATATCAATATTCCTATTCCCCGTTGTCATCTTAATAGAGTCAGCAATCACAAGTCCTTTCTTCACATCACGGCAAGCCAAAATCACATGAGCCCCTAGCGCTGCAAGCCCTCTAGCCGTTGCCTCACCTAATCCTGAAGTCGCTCCAGTAACCAAACAAAATCGTTTATTCATAGAAATTGTCATATCCTTATCTCTTCTTCCTCACAGTAATGACGAGATTTCCCTTTAGTGCCCTTTATCAACATAACGGTGGGCCAGTTGGTTTTGCTACTTCTCTCAGCTGAAGAACATCGGGTAATCCATATTTTGTGCATACAATTGCTTTCATGAGTGTACCCTTCCTTTCTGTTTAGACCATCTCCATGCATAGCCAAAAATTAATATATTAAAAACAAGCATAACTATGATTAGGAATATTTCGTAAGCAGAAGGGGATCCAGGCAATCCCATGAGATTAAGAACAAAAAACAATGTGGCGGAAATGAAGTTAGCGCACTGCACATCCTCTATAACTCTTTCCGTTTTTTTGTTTGTACTCATTTTATTACTCCTTTCACTTTTTCTTCGAACCAGTAAGTCAAGCCTGGTCCCAGATGGCCTTTGATCATGATTTGATAGGTCATTGGTTCACTTGGTTCAGTTTTTAATTTGATTTCTTTTGACATAATCCTCCTTCTTTGTGGCCGGTCATTACTTTCTGTGTCACTTGCTACAAGGAGTGTATCGAAAATACGGTATTGACGAATAGATACTAAAGTATTTTTAAAGGTATTGGTTTAGGAATTAGTTTTTTAGGGGTATTGTTGTGGGATTATTGAGAGGGTAAAGGTTCTAAACTTAAAGCTACAATAGGCCCAACTCTCGGGCACGTGCAACTGCTTCCGTGCGTCTCTGGACCTCCAATTTGTCAAAGATAATTCGATTGTGCCCTTTAACCGTACTCAAGGCGAGGAAAAGCCGCTCGCTAATCTCATGATTCGAGAGTCCTTGGGAAATGAGTTTTAGAATATTTAACTCGCGCTCACTCAATGGCTCGATAAGGGGCTGGGCAGGTGGGGTTGGGCTCTGATAAGACTTGTCTTCACTCTTCCGCTTCTCAGCAACAAACACAGCCAGCAGCTTGCCTATATAACCTGGCATAATCCCATGACTAGCAGCTTCGGACAAAAGCTCAGCCATCAAAGTACCTTCATCGACAAAGATACGGATGAAGCCGCCTTTCTCTGCCTGCACCAGCGCGGCAGCCAGCATTTGCAACGCCTTGTCCTTTTCTCCATGCATATATAGAGCAACAGCCTGTAGAACCATTACCTTGAGCTGTTCATCTTTCCAGTCTCTTGCCTCCATCTGCACTTGTAATGGTCCCAGAACTGCCAATGCTTCGGATGTGTCTCCTCGGGCAAGGTCTACCCGTGCCTGACTAATGGGAAATTCGTGTGTCTGAGCAAGATGAGCCGCGGCTGCTAGATTGCCTTGATGAAGCAACGTGAGCACTTGCACTGCAGCAATCTCAGGCATCTGATAAACATAGTTATGTTGGCGCACGAAATGATCAGCCTTAGCTATAATAGCGGCTGCGCCGGTCATATCTCCGTGAGCAAATTTCAGACGGGCGAGAAACACCTCACATGAAACGAATCTATCCGTATTTTCTATCTGCTTCGCTAGTTGGAGACTCTCTTGTGCGTGCTGTTCCGCAGATTTCATATCATTCCATTCGTAGAATATACGGGCTAATCCAAGATGTGCTTCGCAAGCAACTGGCTGTGGCGGATCACCTGCTAGTTGCAGGACACGGCGATAGGTTTGGGCGGCCAAATAGAGCTGATTTTCTCCTTCTTGTACGTTCCCAAGGCCAATTGTAGCCGCTATGGTGATAATGTTATGCTCAATCTTTTGACTGATAGAAATAGCATCGGTATAGGTCTGCATGGCTGCAGCACGATCTCCCTTGAGCTGGTAGGCATGCCCCAGCATCCAAGTAGCTGCAGTACGGACTGGCAGGTTATCGGGGTGCAGATATTCTAGAGCACGGAGCGACTGGGCTATGATCGTTTCCACCTGATACTGACTGATAGCCAACGTGGCCCGTATAGGGGCAATAAGTCCTACAAGCTCGTTGGTCTTGTCGTCTGGATCCGTGCCTTGCAGGGCTGCTTCGGTAGCTTGAAGTATCTGTTCTTCGCCGGCGGCCGGTTGGCCGGTAATTACTAACAGAGCCAACGTGGCCCGTCCTGAGGCAATAAGTCCTACAAGGTCATTGGTCTTGTCATCTAGCTTGGCGCCTTGCAGGGCTGCTTCCGCAGCTTGAAATTTCTGTTCGATGCCGGTTGGTTGGCCGGCAATCACTAATGCCGAGGCGTACATCACCCATAACGATGGCCTGGCATCCAGTACCACCGACGGCAGCGACTTCAGCCAGTTCAGTACAGGGGTCACCCCACCTCGAATGTGCAGGGGTATCCCCTCTCCTTCAACCAGCCGCGAGGCCCGCTCAACATCATTGGCAGCAACAGCATGGTGAAATGCTTCTATCTCTAGACCATTTTCTTCAAACCATACACTGGCACGTTTATGTAATTCGGCTAACACTCCCTTCCCCTCATTTCCAGTGGACGAGGCGATGCTCTGGTTCACTCGCTGCCGCAGCAAATCAGCAAAGAGATGGTGATAGCGGAACCAACGCCGATCATTGTCCAGTGGGACGATGAACAGGTTGGCCCGTTCGAGATATGTAAGGATTTCTTGCCCTGAAGCAGATGAGTCAAAGAGAACGGCATCACAAAGGGGACCGCACAGGCGATCAAGGATTGATGTGTGCAACAAAAATGCCTGAACGCTTTCGGATTGCTGTTGCAGGACTTCCTCCACCAGATAGTCCAGCACGAAATGGTGGCTACCCGTGAAAGATTGGATGAATCTGGTAGCATCTTTATGTCCCTGCATGGAAAGTGCGGCTAATTGCAGGCCTGCAATCCAGCCTTCGGTCTGGGTTTCCAAGATAGTGATGTCTTCCGGTGAAAGGTTTAGGTCCATCACCTGGTTGAGAAATGCTGTGGCTTCGAAGGAGGTGAAACACAAGTCTGCGACACGCAGCTCGGTTAATTGACCCCGGACACGTAACCGGGCCAGGGACAAATTCGGATCCTCGCGGGTAATGATAACCAGGTGCATCTGTGGCGGCAGGTGCTCGAGCAGAAAGGTGAGTGCATGATCAATTGTTTTAGCATCTATAACGTGGTAGTCGTCAAGGACGAGGACGAAATTATGCGGGATGGTGGAGATTTCATTGAGCAAGACCGTCAGAATTGTTTCGGTTGCCGGTGGCTGAGGAGATTGGAGCACAGCAAACACACCTTCTCCAATATTCGCTGCAATTGTCTGTAACGCAGCAATGAGGTAAGTCAGAAAACGTGTTTGGTCGTTATCCCCTTCGTCCAGCGACAGCCAGGCGGCCGGCAGTTCACAACCGGCGAGCCATTCGCTGACCAGCGTTGTTTTACCAAAGCCGGCAGAGGCAGAGACGAGGGTCAGTTTGCTGTGCAAACCCTCGTTCAGCCGCTCGATCAAGCGGGGGCGGAGCACAACTCTAGTCCGAGTTGGGGGGATATATAGTTTAGTGGATATAATTGGAATAGTCATAGATAAATTATAATGTTCACAGTCCTCCACCGTCAACAAAGAGTCCAGCTCAGAGGAATTAAACATTGCTCACACCACATTTGTTAGACCTCTATTCTTGCTGACGAAGACGATTCGCAGATGACGATCTTAGAGGCAGATTTAGACACCGTGCTCGTTCGTTGATGCTGAATCAGAGATGCGATTCCTTCCACTACCTCCGCACGGACGAACCCTTAGGGGCTCTCCCCCCTTGGCTGTCCACCCATACAACAAGAAAACCACGCCGCAATTGGCGTGGTTATTTGTTGTATGTTTGGTGGAGCCTAGGGGGATCGAACCCCTGACCTCATCGCTGCCAGCGATGCGCTCTCCCAGCTGAGCTAAGGCCCCATTGACAACATTAATATTGAGTAATTTACCAAATATTAATGTTGGTGTCAATCGCAATATTATCTTATTCATCTGATGTGCTTTTTGATAGAAGGGTCTTTAATTCCTTCATGAACATATTGATATCTTTGAATTGACGATAAACAGAAGCGAACCTTACATAGGCTACCTCATCTACTTGATATAGCTCTTCCATGACAAGTTCACCAATCTGCTGGCTATCGACTTCAGGTACTGCGGTGTCTCGAAGTGCCTTCTCAACTTCAGATACGATCATATCGAACTGCTCTACAGATACTGGACGTTTCTCACACGCCCGAATCAATCCACGCATAATTTTATCACGATTAAATTCTTCCCGGTTACCATTCTTCTTTATAACAATCAATGGTGCTTCTTCAATCATTTCAAACGTTGTAAATCTCCGACTACATTGTTCACATTCACGCCTACGGCGTATCGATTTATTCTCATTTGCTGGACGTGAATCCAATACCTTCGTTCCCGCATAATCGCAATAAGGACATTTCATTTTCGTTAACACTTCCTTTTCATGAGAGATCTAAACATTTTTTATCTTTTTTTCCTTTATTTTTATATCGTGAATTAGTTATGAATATTACCATTATGGCACATAATACTTTTACCAACAAAGAGGAGGTGAACAACATGAGTACAAACAATTCAAATAATTTAGTTGTAACTAGAGCTAATGGTGCCCTTGAACAATTGAAATTTGAGATTGCCCAAGAACTTGGTATTAGTATTCCTCAAGATGGATATCAAGGAAATATGACTTCATATGAGAACGGTTCAATCGGGGGATATATCACGAAACGATTGGTAACCATTGCTGAACAACAACTAGCTGGTCAATTTAGCTAATATGATCTAGATTAAGAAGTGTTAGGCCTGATGGTATCAGGTCTTACACTTCTTTCATTTCAAATAAGTTAATTAGAATTCGTCGTAAACATCTGTATATTGATTGTAATAGTAGACCACTCGTTGTACATAATGTCTTGTTTCTCCAAATGGGATATCTTTCGTACTTTCGTATTTGCCATCCCATACCTTTTCTTCAATCCAAGTTTTTACATTACCAGGTCCAGCATTATAAGCTGCAATAACTGCAATTTGATTGCCAGAGAATTGTTTCGATAACCAAGAAAGATACCATGTCCCAATTCCAATATTATTAAGAGTCTCATGTTTAATATTTTCCATATCGACTTCAGGAAGTTTAGCCTTTTCCATCGCCCATTTTGCTGTATCTGGCATTAGCTGCATTATGCCAAGTGCCCCACTTTTCGATTCCTTGCCTACCTTGAAATTTGTCTCCACTCGTATAATAGATGCTATGAGATAAGGATCAACATGATATTCTTCTGCTTGCATTCTGATCTCTTCTTTATAGTGTATAGGATAGAACCATGACATCCAATTACTATTAAAAAATAACAACGACACAAATGTGATAAATAGAAGCAAGAGCAGTCTTTTTTTATGAAAGATCCTCATAATAAGCCTAACTTAAGCCAGAATCGATCCAATTGTTGCTTCGTTTCTTCTAAGCTATTACTGTTATCAATGGTGATATCTGCTTGCTTCTTCTTCTCCTCAATATCCATTTGTGCATGGAGACGCGCTTCAGCCTCTTCGTCTGTTAAAGAATCTCTTAATATCAACCGTTGTTTCTGAATATCCCGTGGCACAAACACCACCATCACTTGTTCGAACATTGATTGGTATCCGGATTCTATCAATAGGGGAATATCCACCACAACTAGCACATTAGGATTCAATTTCTCTAGCTCATTCATACGCTCTTTTATCTGTTTACGAATTTCGGGATGACTCATTTCATTTAATGCTTGAAGAGCCTTTTTATCATTAAAAACAATATTCCCAAGTTTCTTGCGGTCTAAAGTACCATCAGCTTGCAGTATAGCTTGTCCAAAAAATTCAGATACTGCTGCAAGAACAGGTTGACCCGGAAGCATAACCTCCCGGGCAATGGTATCCGCATCAACGAGTAAAGCCCCCTTCTTTATTAGAAGAGAGGATACCGTACTCTTTCCCGTTGCAATACCTCCAGTTAATCCTATATTCATAATTCACCTCATAACAGCTTCATTATTCCCATGACTATTAACAATAACGCGGGTATTGCCGCCATATGACGCGTCCAAGATTTTGTCGCGAATCGAAATCCTGTATTCATACCCACTACTAGAAAACTACCGCTAAATAAAGCTATAACTAACGATGTAGACCAAGGAGGGAACCCAAGTAAAGCTGCACCTAGTCCTGCACCTAAGGCATCTAAAGATAATGCAATTCCTAACCACATTGCCTCATACCCCGAGATACTACCTGATTCATCTACATCTGCTGAAGAAGGCGTACGTAATATTTGTATAACTAATCCCATTTTACGAATTTCAAATGAGAATACCTTACGTTCCACGGGAAGAGGAAGCATTTCCTCGATCCTCTTAACATTCCCAGACTCCACCAATGGATCCTTTTCTTTTTGCACAATCATCTGCATCAAAGACCATAATCCCATTACAATAAGAATCATTGCCCCTACAACAGAAGCTACAATTGGAGAAATTAAGTTGGCTAACAGAACTCCAAGCTGCATTGAAATGTAAATAACTACACCTGAAAGAGTGGAAATAATCATGATCGATAACAAGGGGATTTTCAATTTTCTTAATCCATATGTAATCCCCACTCCAAAACTATCCAAACTTACTGCAAAAGACAGCAACATCAGTGCAAGAATGTGACTAAGCACCCTGTTCCCTCCCAATCTCGAATGGATCATCAGATCATCCAATCTGAACTCATCCACTACGGTCGATATATCCTCCGTTATTATATGGAGTAAGAATCGAGGGGTGCACATTCTTTTACTTCTATATCTCTTGACACTTCGGACAAAAATGAGTTCCTCTTCCACCTACGACTGTTTTCTCAATCAGGGCGCTACATTTCACACAGGGTTTTCCTTGCCGGCCATATACTTGTAGCTGTTGTTGAAACATCCCCATCTCCCCTTGTCCATTCACATAAGATTTGATGGAGGATCCTCCCGCTTCAATGGACTCTGACAACGTATTAACTATGGCATGATGCAATTTCTCAATTTGCTTGTCCTCTAAAGAACCAGCATTTAGTTCAGGATGGATCCCTGCCTTAAATAAAGATTCATCCACATAGATATTCCCAATCCCAACAATATATACCTGGTTCAGAAGAACAGATTTAATTTTTGTCTTCTTTCCGTTTAATATCATCTTTAATTTCTCTTTGGTAAAAGACTCATCTAATGGCTCTATCCCTAGCTTGGACAAAGGGAGATTTATTAATTCCTCTCCTGCTCCAAACAAATGCATCGTCCCAAATTGCCGAACATCTTTATATCGAAGTTCTGTTCCATCATTGAAATGAAAAATAACATGTGTATGCTTCTCTACAGGGTCCTGACTTGAGAAAAGCCCATATCTTCCTTCCATCCGCAAATGGGATACAAGTACAAGACCATCCAACAGAATACGCAGAAATTTCCCGCGACGTTCTACACCTTGAATGGTATGTCCAGCGAGCAAAAAACTAAATTCTTCTATATCATCAGGGCGCTGGATAATTCGCGCCAAATGAACACTTACATGATCAATTATTTTATCTTTAATCAATAAATTTAACGTATTTTTGACGGTCTCAACTTCTGGCAATTCCGGCATTATGTTCTCACCTCTATCCCATTATAACGGAATTGTAACCGATTTGGGTACTATTTAGCTTCATACCAGTTGCTACCAAAACTCACTTCTGCATTAAGCGGCACAACCAGTTGAAGGGCTTTAGACATGATCTCGGGAACAAGTACTTTCATCAGCTCAAGCTCATCCTCGGGAACCTCAAAAACTAATTCATCATGTACTTGAAGAAGCATACGACTCTTTAATTGTTTGTCTGAAAGTGCCTTATCCATATGTACCATAGCAAGTTTAATGATATCTGCTGCGGTACCTTGAATAGGTGTATTCATAGCCATTCGTTCTGCGAATGATCGAAGATTAAAATTACTTGCATTAATTTCTGGTAGATACCTTCTTCTTCCCAAGAGCGTCGTGACATAACCATTCTCTTTCGCTTCCTTCACGATATCACTCATATATTGTTTAACACCTTGGAATATTGCAAAGTATTGCTCAATAAATTGTGAAGCTTCTTTCCGAGTAATATTAAGATTCTGCGATAATCCATAATCACTGATTCCGTATACAATTCCGAAGTTTACTGCCTTAGCAGAACGACGCATATTAGAGTCCACCTCTTCCGGTTTTACTCCGAATACATCCATAGCTGTTTTTGTATGAATGTCCATATCTTGAAGAAATGCTTCAATTAATCGTTCATCATTAGAGATATGCGCCAATACACGTAATTCTATTTGTGAATAATCGGCAGCCAAGATGGACCAGCCAGATTCAGAAGGAACAAATACTTTACGGATTTTACGGCCTTCTTCAAGACGAATCGGAATATTCTGCAGATTTGGAAATTGGCTACTTAATCGACCTGTGGCTGCAATCGTCTGCCGATAATACGTATGCACTTTTCCAGTCTTCGGAGAAATCTCCTTAAGTAACCCTTCGACATATGTTGATTGTAATTTCGCAAGCGTGCGATATTGCAGGATATGTTGTACGATCTCGTGATAAGGGGCTAATTTTTCAAGCACCTCAGCGTCAGTTGAGAATCCAGTTTTCGTCTTTTTGACAACAGGCAGACCTAGTTTCACGAACAGAATCTCACCTAATTGTTTTGGAGAGTTGATGTTAAATTTCCCATCTGCAATACGATATATGTCTTCCTCAAGTTGGTGAATCTGACTCTCAAACTCCTTACCAAGTTCTTGCAAATCCTTCGTATAAACTTCGATCCCCTGCTTCTCCATATCTGCAAGAATACGTGATAATGGCATCTCCAGATCATGGAATAAAGACTTCATTTCATTCTTCTCTAATTCTTCTTCTTGCTTCGGAATGATACTGAGAACTGTAGCTGACTTACGTGCTAAATGGTTACTCAATACTTCGATCTCAGGCACCTTATATTTCGCACCTTTACCAAATATATCTTCTTCAACAACTAATGAGGATAAACCATATTTTGCAGCAAGTGCACTTATTGTCTGATTAGATTCGGTTGGATCGAGCAAATACGCCGCAAGTTGAACATCAAATGTAACTCCTGCGAAAGGAATCTCATGCCAATGCAGTGCGAGATCCATCCGGTGTAAGTCATACCCGCGCTTCGGATACGCAGGATCTTGCAACCAGTTCAGAATAGGTGCGGCATGATCTGTTTTGAATAGATCAAATGGGACATAATCATGATGTTCTTCCGATGAGAACACAACACCAATAATTTCTGCGCGGTGTGGGTTTTCTCCATAAGTCTCCACGTGTAATACTTTGACTTGTGGAAGACGTGAAATAAATTCTTTTATATTATCTTCATTAATTACTGTTACTTCTACATTCAGAGTAGGTTGTTTAGCAATACCATCTTCTAGTCCTGCTTCACCAGATAAAGATAGACGCTCAAGCATAGACTTAAATTCTAATTTGGCTAACGCTGGACCCGAAGTATCTGGATTAAAACCATTGAACACCATCTCATCCAATGTCTTGTCCAATACGACTTCACGATATATCGTTGCCAGTTTCTTACTTAGCACCGCATCATCCGCATGAGTCTCAATCTTTTCCTTCATTTTCCCCTTTAACTCATGTATATTGGCTAGAACATCTTCTACTGAGCCAAATTGATGCAGAAGCTTAAGAGCAGTTTTCTCACCCACACCTGGGACACCAGGAATATTATCCGATGTATCGCCCATGAGTCCTTTCAAGTCTGTAATCTGATGAGGTTTAAGCCCATATCTTTCATGAATTTGCTCTGGATTGTATATTTCAATCTCAGTAACACCTTTTCGAGTCAATCCAATCTCAACATGTTCCGAAGCCAATTGGAACATATCCTTATCCCCTGATATCACTAATACTTCCTGACCAGCTTGCTCAGCTTCTTTCGAAATGGTACCAATGATATCATCAGCTTCATATCCGCTCAATTCATACTGTGCAATTCCTAATCCCTGTAATAACTCCTTTAACAAAGGAAACTGTTCAGACAATTCATGTGGAGTTTTGTTACGTCCACCTTTATATTCTTTGTAACTTTCATGTCGGAATGTAATTTTACCCGCATCAAAGGCAACCATCATATGTGTTGGCTTATGATCCTCAATGATCCGCAATAACATATTCGTAAATCCATATACTGCATTCGTATGCCAACCTTTAGTGTTCGTAAGTGGCGGCATTGCAAAAAAAGCACGGTAAATAATACTATTGCCATCTATAAGAATTAGCTTATCCATAATACACCATCCCTTTATACAACTTTCTTTTCTCATAATACCATATGAACCCGTTTTCGAGAAAAAAGCACCGACAATATTGTCGGTGCTTCAAGATTATTTATTATTGATTCAGATCGGGTCTCGTTCCTGTTACCAGGTAAATAACACTTTCCCCAATATTTGTTGCGTGGTCAGCGATCCGTTCAATGTAGCGGCCTACTAACGTTAGTAACATCACTTGAGGAGTAGATTCAGGTTGATTTGATATAAATTCATATAATTCAGTAATCATCTGTCCATATAAATGATCAACTTCATCATCATCCTGAGCCATTTTTAAGGCTAGATCTGTATTCTCATCAAGATATGAAGTAATAGCTTCCGTGATCATAACTTTAACGATTTCCGACATATTGGGAATATCAACAAGTGGTTTAATTAAAGTTTGACCTTGAATACGGAGTGCTACTTTCGCAATATCCAATGCAAGATCTCCCATACGTTCCAAGTCACTAGATATTTTGAAAGCAACGATAATACGACGTAGATCTTTGGCCACAGGTTGCTGTGTAACAATTAAGCGCGACCCAATATCCATAATCTGATCTTCCATTGCATTGAGTAATATATCATTTTTAACGATATTCTGTGCTTTTTCTACATTCTGAGTATGCAATGCTGAAATCGCTCCATCTAGAGCATCAATCACATGTTCACCCATTTTTTTTAACAATGTACGTAATTCTTCTAAGTCCTGATCTAATCCTATTCTCCGAATCATCTGTCCTTATCCTCCTATCAGTAACCCCTATTCTTAACCGAATCTACCAGAAATATAATCTTCTGTTCGTGAATCATGCGGATTAGTGAACAGAATATTGGTTTCATTCGACTCCACGACTTCCCCATTTAGAAAAAATACCGTCTGCCCAGATACGCGTGCTGCTTGATGCATATTATGAGTAACCATGACTATAGTATAACTTTCCTTCAATTCCTGAATTAACTCTTCAATCTTGAGTGTCGAGATTGGATCCAAGGCTGATGTCGCTTCATCCATTAACAAAATATCTGGTTGTACTGCCAGTGCTCGAGCAATACATAACCGTTGTTGTTGTCCTCCAGAAAGGCTAAGTGCAGAGCGTTTTAAATAATCTTTCACTTCATCCCAGAGTGCTGCTTGGTGCAAACTTTGTTCTACAATTTGATCAAGTTCTGCTTTTTGAGTTACGCCATGCAGACGAGGACCATAAGCAATATTATCATATATTGATTTTGGAAATGGATTAGGTTGCTGGAACACCATGCCTATTTGCTTACGCAGGGATTCGACCTCAACATCTTCACCGTATATTTCTTTGCCATTAATTTGAACAGAACCTTCAATTCGAGTTCCTGAGATCATATCATTCATGCGGTTTAATGTACGTAATAATGTGGATTTACCACAACCAGAAGGTCCAATAAATGCTGTAATCATCTTCTCTGGAATCGTAAGATCAACATTTTTTAGAGCATGGAAGTCTTCATAGAATAAATTCAATTGCTTAATATGGATAATATCTTCCATTTAATATACTGTCTCCTTATCTCTACGTGGAATACCCTAATATCATACCTTTTTTATGTAAACACAGTGCCTCACAATTGTAAACTCCATGTAAATTCTAATAATCAGACTAATACCTGAGTTATCACATTATATTCCCAAGCTAGCCTTTACTATTAAAATTAATAATATACTGTTCTTCTATTGTCAAAAGAAGGAAGGGCCCTCATTTCAGATTAAATGAGGCGTGCTTTTCTTCTTATTCACAACTAATTTATACCCTACACCACGAATTGAATCAATGTGTACTGAATCAGGGTCAAGTTCTAACTTTTTGCGTAGTGAACTCACATGCACATCTACCGTTCGTTGCCCACCTATATAATCAAATCCCCATACCTCATTCATTAGGTCATCTCTGGTAAGCACAACTCCAGGTTTACGAGCAAGATACAATAACACTTCGAACTCTTTGGGACGTAAATTAATACTAATTCCGCCTAAGGTTACTTCATATTTCTCTGGGAATATCTCCAATTGACCTAGTGATATCGTTGATGCTGAACTTTGTGTTGTTGGAATAATTTCTTCATTCTTACCTGACACACGTCTCATAACAGCACTAACTCTTGCCAACAATTCAGATACTCCAAAAGGTTTTGTAATGTAATCATCCGCACCCGATTTGAGACCTTGAACAACTTCTTCTTCAGCATTCTTAGCGGTTAGAATGATAATAGGTGTCACAATCCCCTGAGCCCGTAGTTTACTTAGTATATCGATTCCATTCATTCCTGGAAGCATGAGGTCCAGTAGTATTAGATCAAAAGATTCTCCAGATGCTCGTTCATATCCTGCTGTTCCATGATCCTCCACTGTTACATCATATCCTTCTTGCGTTAAATTATAGGATAATAGTCGGGCCAACGTCGGCTCATCTTCAATGACCAATAATCGTTGTGGCATGTGGGACCCCCATTTCATATATCTCATTATATAAAAAGATTTTTTATTATCATACCATTGAAATGTTAACAGGGTGTAAAATGCATAGAATCATTTAATGTGAATCATCTTGAAGCATCGGTAATTCAATTGTAAAAGCTGAACCGATATTCCATTCACTTTCAACCGTCACTGTACCACGATGTAAATCAACTAAATGTTTTACAATAGAAAGACCCAATCCCGTTCCACCTGAGAATCTTGAACGAGCTTTGTCCACTCTATAGAACCGTTCGAATATTCTTGGCAAGTCCTTTTTAGGTATTCCTAATCCCGTGTCAGAGACAGTAAATTGTATTCTTTCACGACCTTCATCATCTTCCAAATGCCTAACTGTTACTTTCACCTTACCTCCCTCTTGCGTATAATTAACAGCATTGGATAGGAGATTCATAAATATTTGTTTTAACTTATCCTCATCCGCCTCAATAAATAACTCTGCGGGAACATCAGATTGAAGACTAATTTTCTTCTTTTCTGCTACAAAGCTCATAGTCTCGAACATCGATTCAAAGAACGATGATATATGAACAGGTGAACAATCCATAGCAATATTTTTCTGTTCAATTTTTGAGAGATCTAGAATATCACTAATAAGTCTATTCAATCTTTCACTCTCATCATAGATAATCTGAAGAAAAGAACGCGCTGTCTTCTCATCAGTCACCCCACCTCCAAGTAATGTTTCAGCGAATCCTCTAACTGCTGCGATCGGTGTTTTCAACTCATGTGAGACATTGGTAACAAATTCACTTCTCATATTCTCCAATCTTCGGATTGCCGTTATATTCTGCAGTAAGAATAACATTCCTTTATAGGAACCTTCCTCCTCGAACATTGGGATACCATCTACACGCATCATTATATCCACAGGATAATATAAATTTCTCTCTTCATGAATCGTCTTTCGTAGTGCTAATCCTTCCTTTAAAAGCTTCATTAATTCATAATGCTCTTTCATCTCATAATAGGGTTTACCTGTAACCTGTCCAGCCTTAACTTTAAGCATTTCTTCAGCCGCTCGATTAATCACGGCAATATTGCCTTTGGCATCAATTAATAGAATTCCACTAGTCATATTATCTTGTACACTCTGAATTAAATCTTCATTATCGCGAATTGTTTTCAGTTGATTCTGTAAACTATCTGCCATCGCATTTATGGCTCTCCCCAATTGCCCAACTTCATCATTTCGTTCAATTTGCAATCGAGCATCATAATCCTGATGTGAGATACGTCTAGCAACCTTAATTATCTGTTCTAACGGCGAAGTCATATTCGCAGCCATACGAAAACTAACAATTGCAGCTACTAGAAATAGAATAAATAAGAATATGATCATGAGCTTCCAACCTTGATGAAGACCCTCTTCAATAGACGATAGACTAACAGACAATCGAATAAATCCATCAAAGTCATTTCCCACTTTTATAGGTGTGGCTACATATAACATATTTTGCTCGAGTGAGTTACTGTATCTTATAACTCTTCCAATCCCATTATCCCTAGCAGATACAATTTCTTCTCTATCGTTATGGTTATCCATGATTAACGGATCTTTCTCTGAATCCCCAATTACATCTCCAGTATGATTAATAAAAGTCACACGCGACTCTATTAGGGCTCCTATATCCCTAGCTTCTTGCGAGTAATACATCAAAGAATCTTCATCCTCAGTTGAACGAAAGTCCATTGTATTACTAATTAGTTTTATTTCCCGGGCCATATTCTCTTCTAGAATGGCGATATGTGATTCCTTGAATACCTTCGCCATAGAAAAGCCTGCTACGATCATCGTAAGCCCCACCATAAGCATTAATATCATTGACAATTTCGAGCGAAAGGACTTCATTTAAAATACTCCTTTAAAGTAATAATATTTGTTTATCCTACTTTGATTTGCTCTTGGTTACCGTGTATATCTATCGTTTCTACTTCTTCAACAGGCAACCGTCTATTAAGGAAAGCGTGAAATAGTGTAGCTATAGGTTGTTGTACCATAATGCCTAAGACCACTGGCACGGAGGCTCGAGGTGAAAAATAGCTCATAGCTAATACTAACCCAAGCGATATATTACGCATTCCCGCCGCATACGACAGTGTGGCCTTTAATTCTCTGCCGGAATTTCGCAAAAGATTAACGCCATAGTACCCAAGGATATAACCCACTAACACAATAATGATCACCGCAGGAATAACAATCATCATATCATTCTTCAATTGATAGAGATGTGGTGCGATGGCAGCAGCATTCAGCATAACAACTAAAGTAAACCCCACTTTAGATAAGGGCACCGCTATTGGTGAAGTGAACTTTTTAATCTTACCTTTCGAAATCTCATATAATGTCACACCAATCACAGTTGGGAGTACAACAATAACTGATAGGTCTTTCATAAGACTCACACTATCAAATGCTACCTGCGTTCCAAAAAAAACCTCAATGAGCATAGGAACTACAAATGGACTAAGTGCAGAATCCAAAACAACCAATGCAAGCATCAATGCTACATTTCCATACGACATTCCAACCCACAAAACAGATGAGACCCCAAAAGGAATAATCGTAAATAATACAAGTCCAACGGTATAATCAGAGTAAGCTCCAAACAGTGCCCACCCAAGTCCGTAAGCCAAAATCGGTGCAACAAGATGACTTAATATCAACACTAGTACGATAGGGGCTGGCCGCTTCATAACCCATTTCAAATGACCCAATCCACATCCTAATGCCATTACCAGTGTCACATAACCGAAGAGATAGGGCGACCAAGAAACAAAGGGTAACAACGAGCTACTAAGCAAGAATCCTAAGAATAGCGAACCAGGAATAATTAGAAACATATATTTTTCATACCATTGTGTAAAAATCTCACTCCACTTTCTCATCTAGATAGCACCTCTCTAACCCTGTTTATCATTCTTCATCACTTACTAATTTTCTATTGGTATAATAATACCATATGAAGAATAATCCGAAAGAAGTTATTTCAACAAGCATAAACGCCTTCGGCGTCCTTATAAGGACGGTAAGTGTTTAAGCGAGAAATATAAGAAAGTATAGCGTAAAATTTATACTTTCTTATATTTTGAAAAGACCCTCACACCGTTGATTCGGGTAAGGGCCTATATCATTGACTTAACCGTTAACCACTTCTCCACCATTGACATGAATAACTTGTCCACTTACATAAGATGAATCATCTGAAGCTAGATACACATATGCAGGTGCTACCTCATCGGGTTGTCCTGGCCTTTTCATCGGTTGTGAAGCACCGAACTGACTTACTTGATTCGCATCAAAGGTAGAGGGAATGAGCGGAGTCCAGATTGGACCTGGCGCTACACCATTAACACGAATTCCCTTCTCTACAAGATTCATAGCAAGCGAACGAGTAAAACTTACAATCGCTCCTTTAGTCGAAGAATAATCGATAAGCATTGGATTTCCTTTATATGCGGTTATTGAAGCGGTATTAATAATCGTACTTCCCTTTTTTAGATGTGCGACAGCCGCTTTTGTCATGTAAAACATGCTAAATATATTGGTTCGAAACGTTCGCTCCAATTGTTCACTCGTAATATCCTCAATATTCTGTTGTGGATGTTGTTCAGCTGCATTATTCACTAGAATATCCAATTTTCCGTATTCCTGAATAGTTTGTTTAACTGCATCCTTACACCATAGTTCATCACCAATATCCCCCGCTATCAATAGACATTTACGCCCTTCTTGTTCCACTTGTCTTCTAGTATCCTTAGCATCACCATGTTCATTCAAATACAAAATGGCTACATCAGCACCTTCTTTTGCAAAAGTAACAGCTATTGCCTTTCCAATCCCACTGTCTCCCCCTGTAATGATCGCAATCTTCCCTGTCAATTTCCCAGCAGATTTATAGCTAGATGATTCGAATTCAGGAAGGGGCCTCATTGCACTTTCCACACCAGGTTGCTGATTCTGGTGTTGTGGGGGTAATGTATTGATGTCTTGTTGTTTATTCGTCATCCTTCATCCTCCATACTTAATTATTCCTTCTTAGGATGGCATAATCGGGATTAACTATTCTTTTATGTACAGATACCAAGCAGAAACGGTTTTTCAAAAAAAAAAAAGAATACCCTGTTAGAAAAACAGAGTACTCTCCATACTTACCATTAAATGATCTGATTATATACCATAAAGAAAATCATCACTAGCATACAAACCGCAAGCAAAGAACTCATCATGCGTAATTTACTAAGTTCAGCTGAGATATCCTTATTTTGTTTAATGCTAGCAATAGCAAGTTTTAATGGTTTGCTCATCATTCCACTTACTGCAAACAAAGCAAGGACAAGTACAATCACGATAACCATCCAAGCTACAGAATAATCACCCTGACTCATTAAATAACCACCTGTAATGAACTGGATTAATAAGCCGATTTGAGCAATAACATTAAAACTACGAATTGCAACAGTACTTCCTTCTTTTGCCGCCAGTGATAATGTAGTCATTTTTGCCACTACGAAAGGTAGTAGTAGATAGAATCCAACCGATAGCGCACCTAAAATATGTACAAAATACATAATCATACCCAATGAAATAACCTCCTTGATTTTAAATGTGATCTTTGTCATATTAATTATACTTAATATAACATAGAAATGAAAGAAACCTCTTGCTGTGATAAAGCAATAAGGTTTCTTTCTTCATAACTTCGACACAACTATCAGTTCCTAATCCTCGTTGATTACCTTTAGTATCAAATACTTACTATAGATATAACATTTCGG
The DNA here is from genome assembly GCF_001857945.1 of Paenibacillus crassostreae. NCBI lineage: Bacteria > Bacillati > Bacillota > Bacilli > Caryophanales > Paenibacillaceae > Paenibacillus > Paenibacillus crassostreae. Next base: position 3,879,992 of record NZ_CP017770.1, on the reverse strand, counting down.
ACAGACTCGGCTGACTTATCTAAGGCAATCTTCTCTTCAGCAGTTAAATCCAAATCAAAAATCCGTTCAATCCCATTCCCGCCTAAGATTGTTGGAACACCCATAAATAGATGATCATATCCATACTCTCCTTCAAGCAGCGCAATAACAGGAACAATCCGTTTCTTATCTTTCAAAATAGCTTCAGTCATTTGTACCAAAGAGGCTGCAGGTGCATAATACGCACTTCCATTTCCAAGTAGATTGACGATTTCACCACCACCCATACGTGTGCGCTGAACGATTTCTTGAATTCGCTCTGGGCTGATCAATGTATCGATAGGAATCCCGCCAACACTAGAATATCTCACAAGTGGTACCATGTCATCGCCATGACCACCCATTACGAATCCACGTACATCCTCTACTGATACATTTAATTCTTGTGCGATGAACGTACAATAACGAGCTGTATCAAGTACACCCGATTGGCCTATGACCCGATTCTTAGGGAATCCAAGTGACTTGTAAGCAACATAAGTCATAGCATCGACAGGATTACTAAGAATAATAACAATCGCATTAGGAGCATAGGCCTTTATATTCTCACAGACCGACTTCACGATCCCAGCATTTGTGTTCACAAGATCATCACGACTCATTCCAGGTTTACGAGCAATACCCGCGGTAATGATCACAACATCAGCATCAGCAGCATCTTTATAGTTAGAAGTACCAGTAATTTGACTATCGAACCCTTGCACAGGACTAGCTTCCATCATATCAAGCGCTTTACCTTTAGTCGGATTCTCTAGTTGTGGAATATCAATAAGTACCACATCACCAAGTTCCTTCTGCGCTAACATGAGTGCAGTAGATGCTCCTGTAAATCCAGCACCTACTATAGCTATTTTATTACGTCTTAATCCCATGAATTGTTGATCCTCCATAAATTACATATTTTTAATAACTTCGTTTGCAAACTCCGAACATTTAACTTCGGTTGCACCGTCCATTTGACGAGCGAAATCATAAGTAACAATTTTATGGTTAATCGATGTCTCCATCCCTTTATAAATAAGATCTGCTGCTTCTTTCCATCCCAAATGTTCTAGTAACATAACACCAGATAGAATAACCGAACCTGGATTAACAAGATCTTTATCTGCATATTTCGGAGCTGTACCATGAGTAGCTTCAAAAATAGCATGTCCTGTTACATAGTTGATGTTTGCTCCTGGAGCAATACCAATCCCTCCAATTTGTGCTGCTAATGCATCTGATAAATAATCACCATTCAAGTTAAGTGTCGCAATGACATCAAAATCAGTTGGACGTGTTAAAACCTGTTGTAAAGCGATATCCGCAATAGCGTCCTTAACGATGATCTTACCTTCAGCTTCCGCAGCCTTCTGCGCTGCATTCGCTGCATCTTCACCATCTTTTTCCTTAATAATATCGTATTGAGCCCAAGTGAATACTTTATCACCGAATTCTTGTTCAGCTACTTCATATCCCCAGTTCTTAAATGCACCTTCAGTGAACTTCATGATATTACCTTTATGAACAATCGTTACACTCTTACGTCCGTGTTCAATCGCATATTCAACTGCTGCCCGAACTAAACGTTTGGAGCCTTCCTCAGATACAGGTTTGATACCAATTCCTGATGTCTCAGGGAAACGAATTTTATTCACTCCCATTTCATCTTGTAGGAATTTGATCAATTTCTTCACCTCGTCTGAACCTTCTTGATATTCAATTCCTGCATAGATATCTTCTGTGTTCTCACGGAAAATAACCATATCTACAAGTTCAGGACGTTTAACCGGAGAAGGAACCCCTTTGAAATAGCGAACTGGACGTAAACATACATACAGATCTAGTTCTTGACGTAATGCGACGTTCAATGAACGAATTCCTCCACCAATCGGTGTAGTCAAAGGTCCTTTTATCGCTACAATGTATTCACGAATAGCTTCAAGTGTATCATTAGGCAACCATTCTCCATACTCATTAAAAGCTTTTTCTCCTGCAAATACTTCATACCATGCGATTTTCTTAGAACCACCATAAGCCTTATCTACTGCAGCATCAAGTACACGTTTAGATGCTTTCCAGATATCGCGTCCTGTTCCATCCCCTTCAATAAACGGAATAATTGGAAAGTTAGGAACGTTTAGAACGCCATCTTGAATCTCAATCTTGTCACCCTCGGTTGGTAATGCGTATTTTTCAAGTTTAAACATGTATTGTATCCTCCTAAAAGTTTTTTGTAGCATTACATCATAGATTATACTTCGTAAAAAAACTTACATCGGAAGCATAAACTTAGTTTTTTGTAGCATTACATCATAGATTATACTTCGTAAAAAAACTTACATCGGAAGCATAAACTTAGTTTTTTATAGCATTACATCATAGATTATACTTCGTAAAAAAACTTACATCGGAAGCATAAACTTAGTTTTTTAGCGTTACTTCATAACTGATCAAGTGATATGTAATTATGCACGTAGTTCCAATTGAATGTACTTTTGTTCATGCAACCCTACGTATTCTGCGCGCGGTCGTATAATACGATTATCCACCCATTGTTCAAGAATATGTGCTGTCCAACCAGAAGTTCGACTAATTGCAAAAATAGGTGTGAATAATTCACCCTCAATACCAAGTTGTGTATAAACCGAAGCGGAATAGAAATCGACGTTCGGTTTTAAGCCTTTTTGTCCAGTGATCATCTCTTCAATTTTCACAGACATGTTGTATAATTCACTATTATTTTTCATTTCTCCAAGTTCACGTGACATCTTCTGTAAGTATTTCGCACGAGGGTCACCATTCTTATATACTCGATGGCCAAACCCCATAATTTTCTCACGATTGTTTAGCTTTTCTTGAATATATCCTTCGACATGATCAATGTCACCGATTTCCTCTAACATTCTCATGACGGCTTCATTTGCTCCTCCATGTAAAGGGCCTTTTAAGGCACCAATCGCTGAAGTAACTCCTGAATACATATCTGAAAGTGTAGCTACAGTAACACGAGCTGCGAATGTAGATGCGTTTAATTCATGATCAGCATGAAGTACGAGTGCCTGATCTAACGCTTTGATAGATATTTCATCTGGTTGCTCACCTCTTAACATATACAGAAAATTCTCTGCTATGGTTACACCTTTCAGAGGTAGAATAGGTTCTTTACCTTCACGGATACGCGAAAGTGCCGCTACGATTGTAGGCAATTGTGCTTGTAATTTAATTGCCTTTTTCACATTTGCTGAATGACTCATATCATCCGCGTCTTCATCATACACAGCAAGAGCAGATACAGCAGAACGTAGTGCAGCCATAGTATTCACATTTTTAGGAAATAATTTCATTTGTTCAATTAATAATTGAGGGATTGGCGCAAAAGTATCAAAGTCTACTCTCAGACCGTTCAACTCTTCAGCATTAGGTAACTTACCAAACCATAATAAATACGCTACTTCTTCAAAACTGGCATGCATCGCTAATTCATCGATATCAATGCCACGATATGTAAGAACACCATCCACAATAGAACTGATGGAAGAAGTTGCTGCAACAATGCCTTCAAGTCCTTTGGTAGCTGTCATCGTACGTCTCTCCTTTGAAAAAACATATTTTAAAAGTAGCTAACTAAAAAAATGAAAACATTTACATTTTAAAAAACTAAAATACTATTCTGAGAAATGAACCTTTTATTATCATACTGGATATTGTCTGATATGTGAACAACATCTAAAGTTTTTGTTACATCAAATTGTTTTATCGTATTTATAACCAAATTTTTATTGCTTTATTTTGGGATACATGAATAGTTAATTAAAAACCATCATTATGCAATAGCAAAGCGTATTTACTATACATATTTTAATTTCTGTATACTTTTACATTTCCATTTTTCATTTTATTCTTCAACCATCGTAATATGAAAATACGATAAACTGGACGTGTTAATGGGAATACCATAGTGAAACCTACGAAATCCAAGAAAAACCCAGGTATGACCAAAAGGAACCCACCTATAAAGATGCATAACCCATCAATCAATGTCCTTCCAGGAATCTGCCCATTATTCATCCGGATTCGAGCATCTTCTAATACTTTCTTCCCTTCAAATCTCATCATTACATATCCAATGGCTGAAGTGAATAATGTTAGGAGTAATGCTTTAGCCCCTCCAAAGTTCCCTGCTACCAAATCGAACAAATAAATCTCAAGTATTGCAACTAAAATGATTACTCCCCATACCCATTTCCACATTTCGGCCCCTCCTAAGTAACTCGTTCATACGTTGCTTATAAAGCATAATATATTCACAAAGTAATATCCAGTTTAGTAGAACTGATCTAAATACTTGAAATCATGAAAAAACGACCTAATAAAATTAGGCCGTTGTCTATATATCTAAATTCAGTTCAAATCATTTACATGAATTAACCTTTATTTACAACACTTACCTTAATTAAATTGGTTGAACCTGAACGACCCAATGGAACCCCTGCTGTAATAACAACAATATCTCCATCTTTAACAATACCAGAATTCAAACCACCTTGAACTGCATAATCAAACATTTCATCTGTTGTAGTAGCCAATTGTCCTTTAACAGGAGTTACTCCCCATGTAAGAGCAAGACGACGCATTGTACGGTCTTCTGTTGTTACAGCAACAATTGGAGCCTCTGGACGGTATTTAGCTACTACACGAGCAGTGTGACCTGTCTCAGTTGAAGATATGATCGCTTTTGCATGTAAATCCAATGCTGTAATTGAAACAGCTTGGCTAATCGCTTCAGTGATTGTTGTTTCTTGGAATGTACTTTGTTTAACAAATAGATCACGGTAGTTCAATGCTGATTCTGCTTTCTCAGCAATACGTGCCATTGTAAGAACTGATTCTACAGGATATTTCCCTGCAGCAGTTTCTCCAGACAACATAATTGCATCTGTTCCATCAAAAATTGCATTAGCTACGTCACTTGCTTCAGCACGTGTCGGGCGTGGATTACGTTGCATAGAATCCAACATTTGTGTAGCTGTGATTACCGGTTTACCTGCACGATTTGCTTTTGCAATCATGCTCTTTTGTACCAATGGTACATCTTCAGCAGGAATTTCTGTTCCAAGATCTCCACGTGCAACCATTAAACCGTCAGATACTGCAAGAATTTCATCCAAATTATCGACGCCTTCTTGGTTTTCAATCTTGGAAATAATGTTGATATGTCCAGCCTTATGTTGATTTAGCAATTCACGAATCTCAAGAACATCGCTTGCTTTACGTACAAATGATGCTGCAATAAAATCGATATCTTGTCCAATACCAAATACGATATCAGCAGCGTCTTTTTCTGTGATACCAGGAAGTGAAATACGAACTCCAGGAACGTTAACGCCTTTTTTACTCTTGATCGTACCACCATTAATGATACGGCACTTAATTTCTGTTCCTTTAACTTCAACAACTGTCAAACCAATCAAACCATCATCTATCAAAATAGATGATCCCACTTCTACATCACCAGGAAGGTCGGCATATGTAATTGAAATACGATCTTTATCTCCCAAAATTTCTTCAGTAGTTAATGTAATATATTCATCCTGTACAAGCTCAATTGGTTCAACAGCAAGTTTCCCTGTGCGAATTTCTGGGCCTTTGGTATCCAACAGGATTGCTACCGTCTTTCCTAGCTCTTTAGAAGCTTGACGAATAACATTGATTCGATTTCCGTGCTCATCAAAATCACCATGAGAAAAATTTAAGCGGGCAACATTCATACCTGCTTCAATAAGCTTCTTAATATTTTCTAACGATTCACTTGCTGGTCCGATTGTACATACAATTTTAGTTTTACGCATTATGTTTCCTCCGTTTTTTAAAGATCTCTCTTTATCATCCATTCAACTACTTAATTTACTACATTGCGAACGATTTGTATAGGAAATTCATCATATTAATTATTTGGATTTTCTGTTACACCAACATTTTCTGGTACATTTGTCGATTCAAAGGTGAATTGTCCCAGCTTTCTAAATTTTAAATATCGATCTTCTTTTAGCTCATTCACATCCATGAAAGATAATTCATTCAATTGTCGACATAGACTATCTTTAATGTATTGTGCTGTTAACTCATAATCTTTCTGAGCTCCACCTTGAGGTTCAGGAATAATTTCTTCGATGACTTCGAAATCCAATAAATCTTGGGCAGTAATCTTCATTGCTTCAGCCGCTTGATCCGCTCGAGTCGCATCCTTCCATAATATAGACGCTGCGCCATTAGGAGAAATAACAGAATAAATGGCATGTTCTAACATTAAGACGCGATTACCCACAGCCATACCAAGCGCTCCACCACTACCACCTTCTCCAATAATTACACATATCACCGGAACACCCAACACTGACATCTCTCTAAGATTCCGAGCTATAGCTTCAGATTGACCTCTCTCTTCAGCAGTATTTCCAGGATAAGCACCTTTGGTATCAATAAATGTAATAATCGGGCGTCTAAACTTCTCAGCTTGCTTCATAAGCCTTAGTGCTTTTCTAAATCCTTCAGGATGTGCACTCCCAAAGAATCTTGCAATATTATCTTTAGTGTCTTTGCCTCGTTGCTGACCCAATACCGTTACTGGGACGCCATTCAAATTAGCTATTCCCCCAACAACAGCAAGATCATCACCAAATAAACGATCTCCGTGCAATTCAACGAAGTCAGTAAAAATACGTTCAATTAAGTCTAACGATGTTGGACGTTGTTGATGTCTTGCAAGATGCATTTTTTGTGGTGCAGTTATGTTAGAATAGATTTCCTCTTCTAACTTCTTATATCTTTCCTCAAGTCTAATAACCTCATCCGTGAAATCAATGCCCTTTTCTTGACCAAACACTTTTAATTCATCAATCTTTTTGCGCATCTCTACAAGAGGCAGTTCAAAAGGTAATTCTCCAGCCATTTAAACTCCCTCCTTTACCGTATGAAATTCAATGAGCTTAGCAAGCATCCCGCGTAATTCCTTACGGTGAATAACTAAATCTAATTGTCCATGTGCCATGTTATATTCGGCTGTTTGGAAATCATCTGGAAGCTTCTGCCGAATGGTCTGCTCAATAACAATTCTCCCAGCGAATCCAAATACCGCACCTGGCTCAGCTATATTAATATCTCCAAGCGTCGCAAAACTAGCAGAAACACCACCTGTAGTTGGATCGGTAATGACTGAAATATACAGACCACCATCTTCATTAAAACGAGCGAGTGCAGCACTTGTCTTCGCCATTTGCATCAAGCTAAGAATACTCTCCTGCATTCTAGCCCCACCTGAAGTTGAGAAAATGATGAGAGGTAGCCGTCGTTCCATTGCAGTCTCTATAGCTCGTGTTATTTTTTCCCCAACAACCGATCCCATGCTTCCACTAAAAAAGTCAAAACTCATTACAGCAACGACCACCGGATTACCAGCAAGTGTACCTTGTCCGGTAATTACAGCTTCTCGCAAACCTGATTTCATTGCTTGTTGTTCTAATTTCGTTGCATAACCAGGGAAATTCAGCGGATCTACAGAAATCATGTTGCTGTCGAATTCCTCAAACCCTTCGTCGTCAAGGGTCATCTGGATTCTTTCCATTGCATTCAGACGCATATGATGTCCACATGACGCACAAACCTTCAGATTTTTCTCCAGTTCTTTACTGTACTGAATGTTCCCACACTTCGTACATTTGAGCATAAGTCCTTCAGGAATTTCCCGCTTTGGACGCTCCGCGTCAGAGCTATTGTCTCGCCCTATCCGTTCTGAAGGAATGGTCGCGTATTTTCTTTTTTTCTGAAATATATCTTTAAACACAACTACACCTCTTCAGCCGTTTATTTGTTGGCCGATCTTTCCGTTAAACTTCTATTATTATTCATAAAATATTGTATACAATTTAAGAATGCAAAATAGTGTTCAAAACTTCCTGGACCTCTTCAAGCTCCCCAGAAGGTACTTGAATTTCAAATTGTTGCTTGGACAAATTTATCGGACGGGCACGCACCAAAAAACCTTCTTCTGTTAATTTGGCTTGAATCATTTCTGCAATGGATGCAGTGGGTGCAATATAAATAACCGTCCACACTTTCGTATAGCCTCCCACACTCAAGTATTGAGTACTTATAATGAACCCATGATACCATATTTATCTTTTTAACCGCAATACACTCAATGGATATAAATGGTTATTGTTTCACTTCACTCGCACTGTCCCGCTTCCTAACATACTCTCCAACTCTTCGAATAACTTTTGTGATGGTTGAATCCGATATTGATCACTGAGTGCAAGTAACTTCTGGCTCTTTTCATAAAAAAGGATGGTTGCCATTGGACCACGATGCATCTGTAACAATTCTTTCAAACGGACCAATAATTGTCCATTCTCCGCTTGTGGACTTATTTTTATAAATACACGTTGTTCGGCCGTAGATTTCAAGTTATCCTTGTTAACCTTGGGATTACTGAGAGATTCCTGTTTAAGTGGTCCTGAAGTTGGTTCTTTATTGCTTGCTTGTGATTTAGCCCGTCCAGGAAACTTTTCACTACTTGGTTGAACAATACTATTTCTCTTCACCAACTGTTCTAACCCATTGCTATCCAAGGGTATAACTTCCTCCGCCAGAAGCTTGAATCCTTCATCTTGTTGTTGTACTCTCGCTCTTAATCCAAGTAGCGCCCCTTTTTCGATCCATGTGGAACTACGTTTCCACACTTCGGGAAATAAGACAACTTCACAGCGCTCAATCTGGTCTTCACATTCCATGAATGCCATGGCCTTCCCCTGCTTTGTCATGATTGTTTTTATCGATACAACCATACCTACAACAACAACGCGTGCATCATCTGAACGTTCCCCAAGATCCATTAAGCGATCCACACCAGTAATCTGAAGTAACAGATCATCATAGTCATCAAGTGGATGTCCTGAGAGATACAATCCCATCAATTCACGCTCTAACTCTAGTTGTTGACCTACAGTAAACGGAGATATGTCTGGATAGGAAATATCCCAGTTCGCACTCTCTACGAAATCAAACATTTGAATTTGTAGATCATCACGCTCTTTGCGCCATTTCAACGCTGCATCTACCGTTTCGTCTAGCATGGCTAGCTGTTGTGCTCTATGCCCTGGTAAAGAATCAAATGCACCAGCTTGAATAAGTGATTCTATAACTCTTTTGTTACACACCTTAAGATCAATCCGTCTGCAGAAATCGAGAAGACTCTCGAACGGTTTGTCTTGTCTGATCTGAATAATATTCTCAACTGCTTGAGTTCCTACATTCTTTACCGCTCCTAAGCCAAAGCGTATATTACCAGAACTTGCGATTTCATCCTTGTTATCTCCTACTGCTAAATGTACTGGCGTAAACAATACACCACTTTCATTCACATCAGGTGAGAGTATGCCAATGCCCATTCGTCGGCATTCTAGCACATACTCAGCTACTTTACGATGGTTGCCCATGACAGCTGTTAACATCGAAGACATGAATTGATTCGGATAATGCGCTTTTAAGTACGCTGTCTGGAATGCTAATACGCCATAAGCAGCCGCATGTGCTCGTGGAAATCCATAGTCAGCGAACCTTACGATCATATCATAGACCCGGTTAGCTTCTTCTTCGGTGTACCCCTGTTTCAGACTTCCTTCTACAAAATGATCTCGCTCGCGATCCAATACTTCTCGCTTCTTCTTCGATACAGCACGGCGTAATAAATCTGCCTCACCCAGTGAGAATCCTGCCATTGCTGAGGCAATCTTCATGATCTGTTCTTGATAAACGATGATGCCATACGTATCTTGCAAGATAGGCTGTAAGTCTTTATGTGGGTATTCGACCTGCAACAATCCATGTTTCGCTTGAATATATTTTGGAATAAACTCCATTGGGCCCGGACGATAAAGAGCAAGTACAGAAATAATATCTTCAAAACTTGAAGGTTTTAAATCTTTCAGAACACGTCTCATCCCTGCGGATTCCAACTGAAAAACACCCGTTGTTTCACCATGTCCCAACATCTCATACGTCTTCAAATCATCATCGGGTATATGATCGAAATTAGGTGTAATTCCCGTCATTTCCTTAATCCATTTCATCGTTCGTTCAATTATAGAGAGAGTTCTGAGTCCAAGAAAATCCATTTTCAACAAACCAATACTCTCAAGATTCTCCATCGAGTACTGCGTTAGTGCTGTCTTCTCACTCCCTTCTTGCAAAGGAACAACATCTGTCAAAGGATCACGTGATATGATGACACCCGCGGCATGTGTTGAGGAATGTCTTGGCATTCCCTCCACCTTCATTGCCATGTCTAACATATCTCGAGTCTTACCACCAGCATCGTACAACTTCTTAAGATCTTCACTCACTTCTATCGCATGATCTATATGAATGCCAAGTTGGTTAGGAATAAGCTTAGCTGCACGGTCAACCTCCCCAAAGGGAATATTCAACGCCCTACCCACGTCTCTTACAGCAGCTCGAGCAGCCAGTGTACCAAAGGTGATAATCTGTGCTACATGCTCATGACCATACTTATTAACTACATAATCAATAACTTCATCACGACGCTCATCATTGAAATCGATGTCAATATCGGGCATGGTCACACGCTCAGGATTCAAGAACCTCTCAAAGAGTAAGTGATACTTCATTGGGTCCACATTCGTAATTTGCAACACATACGCTACTATACTTCCAGCGGAAGATCCACGGCCAGGACCAGTTGATATCCCATTCTTGTGAGAGAACGCGATGAAATCCCACACAATAAGAAAATAATCAGCAAATCCCATACTCCCAATGACACCAAGCTCATAGGAGAGTCTTTCTTCAATTTCTCGTCTACCCTCTACATCGTTCCATCTATCCGTACTCTCATATCGAGCTACTAGACCTTCTGAACATAATGTATATAAATATTGTTCAGATGTCATTCCATCAGGAATGGGGTTGTACTGTGGCAATATAGAACGATCAAATTCAAGTTCAAGCAAACATTTATCAGCGATTATATTCGTATTCTCAAGCGCTTCTTTAACATATGGAAATAAGCGGGCCATTTCCTCCCCACTTTTGAAATATAACTGATCAGTTGGAATTCGTAGCCGTTGTTCATCATCCACTGTTTTCCCTGTTCCGATACAGATCAGAACATCCTGAACTTCGGCATCTTCACGGTGAAGATAATGAATATCGTTCGTTGCTACTAAGGGAATTCCCGTCTCTTTGCTGAGTTCGATCAGCTGAGGGTTAACCCTCTTTTGATCAGTAAATCCATTATCTTGTAACTCTAAATAGAAATCGTCACCGAATATTTCCTTGTAACGAAGAGCTGCCATGCGGGCATCATCATACCGACCCTGCAATATATATTGAGGAACCTCTCCACCTAAACATGCACTAAGGCATATAATTCCTTCACTATATGTCCGAAGCACTTCTTCATCGATCCGGGGTTTATAATGAAAGCCTTCCAAATGTCCGATTGAACATAATTTCATCAGATTTTGGTAGCCTGTTTTATTTTTTGCTAACAGAATTAAATGATAGGTTGGTTGATCTTTTCTACTACCTTTCTCCTTACGAGATCCCGCAGTGAAATAAACTTCACAACCGATAATGGGCTTGATACCTTTGCTTTTACATGCCTTATAAAACGGTACTGCACCGTACATAACCCCGTGGTCAGTTAAGGCTAATGACTTCATTCCGAATTCATCAGCTTGTTGCACGAGATCCGTAATACGTGCGGCTCCGTCTAGGAGGCTATATTCACTATGAACATGTAGATGCACAAATGAAGTCATGTCCACCCTCCTTTCACCGCAAGTTCAATATTTTAAATAAGTCTTTCACTTATTTTATCATATTACCTTAGGGAACGCCCATAGAATGGATAATAGTTAGAAGTTTCGTTAGTGGGATAAATGGAAGGACAAGCATGATAAGAATTATTGCCTAGGAGGGGGATCGTTAAATGAGTACTTTTTTATCAAAAGCAATTCTAGATTTCTTCATCGCCTTCGGCATTGTACTCGGAGGTGCATTAGTTGGAGGTATGGGAGCCGTCATTTCCCTTCAACCACCTACACAAACGATGCTCGATATCGCTGATCGAATAAAGATTTGGGCACTTGCAGCAGCTGTAGGTGGGACCATCGACCCTATGCGAGTCATCGAAAGCAACTTCATTGATGGAAATTTATCACCTGCAATCAAACAAATTCTCTTTCTCGCCTTTGCATTTTTAGGTGCTCATACGGGTAGTGAATTAGTTAAATGGGTATGCGGTAGTAGGAGATAACTATGAGAATCCCTCACACTATACGTTTACGTTCACAATTAACAGCTTTTCTCGTACTCGGAATGATCATCGGTTGTATTCTATACAATGCTATATTCCATGCCAGTTACAACCACCTTTTGTTAGAAAACCAAGACTTACTTATACAGTTGAAACAAATTGAAGAGGATAACAAAACACTGAAGAAATATAGTACCCAACAAACGGTCATCAAAGAAATTAAAATACGCGCTGAGCAACAGGACCCTCCACTAGATTCTCTAATTATAAAAGAAATATTGCGTAAGGTCGGAAGAGATGTTGAGGTGTTGAGAGGTAGAAGTGTATATGAGATCGATACAGATAGTAAATTAACTCGTGCATTACTCAATAGTAAAACTTATACCGTTCGAGACAAAGATTATTCTATTCAAATCAAAACCATGCTCGTCGCTGAAAGTGTCTTACAAATATGGATAAGTATTAGTATTCCTGTGCGATAGTTACTCATTCATGGTACAATACAAACAAATTTGTTATTGATTAAGGAGTGGACCATTATCATGCTTACGATCATCAAATATATCCTATTAATACTATTAGTCATAACCTGTATTTCAGCTGCCTACTACAGCATACGTTCACATCGCTCTAACAATCCTATCGATCGTGGACTCTATGGTTCAATTACGAATATATTCATGGGCATTATGCTCATAATGATCGCTATTACCTTTATGTTCATATTCCACGGCTCTACACCATCGATTATCGTTGAGGCACTTTTCTTAGTCTTAGGCGCTTTCAATATATTCGCAGGTCTACGCAATCGCAAACATTATACCTATCAAAAATCCAACTCCTAGATCAACCATGATCAATCGATTGGAGCGTCATCACAGCTTTGCAGGATAGAATGTCATCATGGATTAATTCAATCTCTATTTTACATGTTCTTCGACTCATCTCTAACAACTTAGGTACAATAATAATCTGATCTTCAATTTGAACAGGTCTTAAGAAATAGGTCGACATGTGATCCAACACATAATCATTACCGGATATATCTTTTGTCGACTTAAAAGCAGCTTGGGTCATCACTGCAGTTAATATAGCTTCAGAGATCGTACCCAGGTCTGTTGCCATTTGTGGAGTAATGAATCCGTGAAAAAATAATCGTCCATCCTGATTACGCTCCTCAGCGATTCCATTCCAGATCAATTGATCAAATGTCTCCCCAAGCTGAGCGTGCTGCTGTGCATCCCTCATCGCTTGTAGAACTTCCTTACGTCTAATGGTTGAAATCAGCTTACGATTGCGATCCACAACTGGCAAGAAGTCAATACCTTCCCACATCATTAGTTGAGCTGCGGAAGCAAGTGATGTCTGCAGATTCGTAGTAATAGGGTTACGAATGAGTACCTTCTCAATGGATTGTCCTTCCGTAAGACCTTCAATATCTTTTAAATTCACAATACCAACAACACGATTCCACTCATCAGCGACCGCATATCTCTCTTCACCTACTGACTTTGCGAACGTTTTACATTCCTCGACGGTGTTTGATATTTTAAGAGCATTTAATTTTGGCTTATTCGCTACAATATCTTCCACGATCATGATTTTTTTCTTAATAATTCTATCAAAAATAGCCCGATTGATCATCGAAGCAACGGTAAAGGTATCATGACGTGAGGAAAATATAGGTAAATTCAATTCGTCTGCTAACTCCTTAACTTCACTACTTATTCCAAACCCACCAGTGATAAGTACTCCCGCTCCTTGCTCCAAAGCTAGTGAATGCGCATCATCACGGTTCCCAACAATAAGAAGACTCCCTGCATCTATATAACGTACCATTGCATCAACCTTCATTGCGCCAATAACATACTTATGGAGATTCTTATGAAGACCATCTGCTCCACCTAAAACATGACCTTCAACAATTTCCACAACATCGGAAAAGGTCAACTGTTCTGATATATTACGTGGCTTCTTCTCAACTCGAATCGTACCCATTCGTTCCTTGGTAATAACAATTCCGAGATTTTCAGCTTCCTTCACAGCACGGTATGCTGTTCCCTCACTTACATTCATTTCTTTAGCCAACTTACGCACTGAGATCTTAGATCCTACCTTTAATCTCTCAATATATTGGAGCAACTGCTCATGTTTCGTGATTGTATCTTCTCGATTCTCCAACTGTTACACCTCCACACTCTAATCTGTACTACACTGTACCTATTATATCAATAATATTTAAAAAGAAAAAATAGCTTTAGGTCTCTTCTTTAACAATGTTTCAGTGGTCTACTCTATATAGAAATAACCCTATGATTCATTGAAAGAATCATAGGGTTATTTGTTGTTCTAGTCAGATGAACAAGCGCTGTAAACCTATACGTTTTTGCCTCTTTCCATCTCTTCAGACCACTTTGATTGCCATTGTTGATATTTAGCTTGTCTGATTCGTTCGAGTGCTTTTTTCTTCTCTTCATCAACTCCGAGAATAACATGCAAATGCGCTGCTATAACTAGTAAAGCAAATAGCACCCAGCACACGCCGAATATTGTGATCCATGTGTTTCCACTATCCAATGAAATCATAGGTAGGGCATACAAGAGCATCACTAGAGCAAGTAACAAATACAAGACATGCATGATCTTTTTCCTCTTTTTCATATAGCCAAGCAACTCCTTCATTTCTAAATCTATATATCTAGTCTATGAAGGTAACTATAGAAATATGAGAACAAAATAAGAGATTCAACAAAAGGAAAATCTACATCTGTGATCCACCATATAAATCCTGTAGGCTGTCAGTAATAATCTTATTCACGTCTTCAATAATCACGCTTAGTTTACGTTCTGCTTCAAATAAACGGCGGATATTCAAGTTTAGGCTAAGAACTTCAAAATCCTTCTCCATTTTCTCCATTTCTTCAGGTGCTGGCATTTCACCAGTCATCATCTGTTGTTGAAGCTCCATTTGGCGTTTGCGGAAATCTTCAAGCTTTTGTTTACCTTCTGGATCCTGGTTAACCAGATTCATAGCAGCGTTGATCTCTTGGACCTCTTGACTATCCTTAAGTGCTTTCGCTAAATCATGGGCTTTGTCATAAATATTCATTATTTGTTCCTCCTTTTAAATTACTCTCCAATTCGTATAAATGGTCAATCACCAAGGGATATATGTCCTCATATGATGAATTACATGCAATATGCACAGTCCAAAAAGACTTAAGACATCAAGTTGTTGTTGGAAGGAGACTCACGATGTCCACAAAAAAGATATCGGTCCAACTATTCAAACCAGGCATAGTGCAGGCAAACGCAATCATGTTGGGTGAAAGATTAATTAAAAAGTGGAAAATACCCACAGATCGCCCTCTGCAATTAGTGTTTGGCTCCTTTAAACAGGAGATTACCATTATCTCCGTTCCTAAGCATAGCGGCCTGCGAATCAGTACTGTGTTATCTAGGCAAATGGGATTGTCATCTCGAGCCGTATTAAGAATCAAATACCATGCAGCAAGCCGGAGGCTATCATTAGGTCCTCTAATTGGCGTCATGATCAGTCGTGATCATCCTAATAAGCCTGACAATCCATTTGGTTCTATTTCTCTGTTTTGTCATGAATTAGTTGATGCTTGCCAAAAGCAAGGAGCATATGTTTACTTCTTCACTCCACAACATATCACAGCTAATTCTAACAGTATCCAAGGCTGGACATATGATGAAGGCTGGCGCTTGACTCAAATGCCGATCGCAGATGTCGTAAACAACCGTCTGACTTCGCGAAAATTGGAGAATAATCCAAGCGTACAGCATTTTATGAAGGAAGTAAAATCCTTGTACGGCGGTCACTTTTTCAATGAACGATTTCTCGACAAAACCGAAGTGTTTGAAGAATTAAGGAAAGAATCACAGCTTCATCGTTTTCTACCTGAATCACACTTATTGAATGGATATAACATTCTGAAGAAGATGTGTAATCATTATCCAGTCGTGTTCCTCAAACCTGTTAGAGGTAGTCTAGGAAAGGGGATTATCCGAATTTCTAAGCAACCAGACGGCACTTTTCAAACTCTAACGACAACAATGAGTGGACCACAAAAGAAAATATATTCCACACTTCCGAAGTTATTCGATAATATTTCAGGAAAGATGAAAAGTACACGTTATCAAATTCAACAAGGGCTTTCTCTGATCAATCATAAGAACCACCCTGTAGATTTTCGTGCTCTTGTGCAAAAGAACAATACAGGACAATGGAGTGTTACATCTATTGTCGCCCGAATAGCTGGAGGAAATCACTTCGTTTCTAATCTCGCACGAGGTGGGAGCCTTAGCCCTGTCAATGAAGCCGTAATGAAAACTAGTATGCCTATAGTCTCCAAGAAAGCCGCTAACGTCAATCTAAGACTTGCCGCCTTGCAGATTGCCAAAGGTTTAGATAACGCGATCCCTGCTCATTTTGGTGAATTGGGTATTGACCTTGCTATGGATAAATCTGGGCGTATCTGGTTACTCGAAGTAAATTCAAAGCCATCCAAGAATGACAACACGGCCCTTAACGAAAATAAAATACGACCATCCGTCAAACAACTCATACACTATTGTTGTTATCTGTCTGGTTTTTAAGGGGTGGTTCATATTGATTCATCCGTATATCGGTTCACTTGGTATCCTTTGCAATCGTAAATTAGGAAACCCGCCTTTCTCAGAACAACATTATTACCGTCGCTTAAATCAAGTAAGTAGCAAGTATGGCATTTCTATTATCGTATTCCATCCTCAGCCAATCCATCGACATGTAACTGGCTATACAATTTGTCAAGATGAATGGAAAAAGTCGATTATGCCTATTCCAGATCTGATCTATGATCGTTGCTTATGTACACTTGGAAGCGATTATAGATCCCTAATCAGATTACTTGATACCACTTCACTACAGAAACAACCCATCTTATGGTCCCGTGGATTACCAGGGAAATGGAAAGTATATAACCACTTGATAAAGTATCCCAATCTCATTCCGTATCTTCCACCTACTTCTTCTTATTCGGATTCAGAATCGCTAAACAAAGAATTAATAACACATCATGGACAGGTATTTTTAAAGCCACACGCAGGATCACAAGGGAAATCAACACTCCATATTCAGCGGTTTCCAACCGAAAATAAATTTTTTATTAACGGAAGAAATCATCATAATAAAGAGTTTATGCAAACCTTCAATTCTGAATCCAAAGCACTACAATGGGTTCATCAATTTATTCATCATCGGCCATACATCATTCAACCTTATTTACCTCTAACTAGTAAAAATGGCCATCCTTTTGATATACGTGTACTTATGCAGAAGAATGGTAAAGGACGCTGGGTTCTCACAGGAATGGTAGTACGGCAAGGTCAGTTCGGCAGTGCTACATCCAATCTACATGGGGGCGGCACAGCTGTCTCAGTCTTACCATACTTGACTCGTGAATACGGAACAGCGACTGCTGAACATATCATGACTGTTCTTCATACACTGTCGAGGGATATCTCACCAATCCTTGAGAGCCATTTCGGTCGATTAGGTGAGCTTGGCATCGATTACGGTGTCGATACAGAAGGAAACGTTTGGCTTCTTGAAGTGAATTCTAGACCAGGTCGTACCTCCTTTAATCTCATCGGGGACCCGACAATTTCAAATCTAGCCAATGAGAATCCACTTCACTACGCTCGTTATTTATTGCTTCGACAACTTAGGAGGGTAAATTCATGAGTTTGACTTTTTGCAATATTCATTTTACGCAGCAGCCCGAGAAAGTCGTCTATATTTCAAATGCGCTGATGAAAAACCTCAAAATGACGGGAAAGAAAAACATACAACTTCGTTTAGGGAATGAAGTTGTACCTGCACGTGTTCGACCGATTAAAAAGAGCGGAAATCACCTTTATATAGGTTCCGCAGTTCAAAATAAAATTCATGTTCCAAAAGCCGGTGGTGTATTTCTTCGTAATCTTCAACAGAACGAATTTCAGCTTGGTCCCTTGATTGGTATTCTGTCGGATGGCCCTGCGAACTCAATCAACAAGCCCTTTAGCTCTAGAACTGGGTTTATCAAACAATTGCTTAGGGAAGGAAATAAGAAAGCCTACACTTTTGCCTTCACACCGAAAGATATTAATTGGCAGGATGAAACCGTTCGAGGATATTTCCTCAATGACAATGGCGTGTTCACACGAAAAATCGTTCCTCTTCCAGATGTAGTCTACAATAGACTACCCAGTCGTAAGGCTGAAACTTCTGTTTCTATTAACCAATTAAGAGATCGATTAAGTCGCAAACGAATTCCTTTTTTCAACTGGAGTTTCTTTAACAAATCAGATATCTATAATCTTCTCGATCAAGATCCAAACGTCAATCGTTATGTACCTGAATCTCATATGAATCCAACCACAGAAAGATTAAAGGATATGTTAGAGCGTCATCAATTCGTCTACTATAAACCATCAAGTGGAAGCCTTGGTAAAGGGATCTATCGGATGACTTATTTACCTAAACGTGGCTATTTCGTTCGTTATCGTAAGAACGCTGAGAATGTTTTACTTCGCTTCAACAATTTCAATAGTCTTATGCGGATGTTAGACGCTAAACATGGTCGTCTTTTACGGGGATATGTCATTCAGCAAGGGATTCGTCTTATCGAGATTGATAATTGCCCGATTGATTTTCGTTTTCATATGCACAAAAATGGCAATAATCAGTGGGTTGTTGTAGGAATTGGAGCTAAAAAATCAGGTCGTGGAAGTGTGACTACACATTTGAAGAACGGGGGTTCACTACTCACTCCGGAGCAGGCGTTAAGCCGTAGTTTCGGCGCACGTTCTGACGAAGTACTGAAACAAGCGAAACAAGTAGCTATCTCTCTTGCGGAAGTTATTGAATTACATCACCAGCACTTACTAGGTGAGCTTGGGTTCGACCTTGGCATTGATCAAGATGAGAAGATTTGGATGTTTGAAGCAAATGCTAAGCCAGGGAGATCCATATTTAATCATCCATCATTAAAGAATGAAGGAATTGCCTCGGTGGAGCACATCATGGAGCATTGTCTGTATCTCAGTAAGTTTCGCAGGAGGATCAGCCAGTGAACGGCCAGAGTTTCAATGATACTAAACCAGTTATTGCAATATTGACCATGCCAGCTGATTCCGCAAAAGGTTTCCGAGGCAATCATGCTAACTTTGTGGATATCGTTCGCACTGGTAAAGAACTGGATTACCCTATCTATGTGGTCACTGTTCGCGATTTGAAATTGAATTCTCCTACAGTTAAAGGTTATACACTTAGTTCTAACAATGAGGATTGGGAGGTGCATAACTTCCCTCCACCGCAAGTTATTTATAATCGTATTCCCTTACGTGAAGACGAGGCGAAGCCTTGGGTCCAAAGAAAAATAAATAGCTACTTAACACATCCTAATACTCATTTCTATAATCCACACTTCTTCAATAAATGGGATTTATTCGAATGGCTCAGAATTTCTAACTCCACAGATTACCTTGTACCCATGACAAAACGTCTAGTTAATGAATTGTCATTATCAAAAATACTGGATAAGCATCCATATGTCTACCTTAAGCCAGAAAGTGGAAAAGCGGGTAAAGGTATTATGATGCTGAAATTCCAAAAAGATAAATCCTTACCTTATCGGTTAAAAATCCAAAATGACAGATCAAGCATCACTTACAAATCACCTAGCCTAAGAAGACTTTGGATCCGCCTCAAGAAAGAGATAGGTACGTCACCGTATATTGTTCAACAAGGAATTCAACTTGCAACGGTGGATAATCGCCCCTTCGACCTCCGTATTATGGTTCAAAAGACAGGCAAGGGGCAGTGGGGGGTTACGGGGGTAGGTGCTAGAATGGCTGGATTAAAAAGTATTACAACACATGTGCCGCGTGGTGGTAGCATCGAAAGACCAACGAGATTAATATCCGCTCTTTTTGGATCAGATATGTCTAGCTTCATCATGAATCAAATAAAAACAACTGCACTGATCATTGCTCGTCAGATCGAAAGAGCATCTGGAAACAAGCTTGGCGAAATGTCCATGGATCTTGGACTTGATCAGTTCGGTAAAATATGGTTCTTTGAAGCCAATGCCCGCCCTATGAAATTTGATGAGCCTCACATTCGTAAGAGGTCATTAGAACGGATATTTGAATATAGCCAATATCTTGCACAGCACAACAAGTATAACTGAGGAGGTGAATCGATATGGCAAATCCCGTCTTAGGTATTCTGACACTTTATCTCAATGAGCATAAGCAACTAGAAGAAAAGCCGATATATCAGAATATGATTACCGAAGGAAAAAAACTAGGGCTTGACGTCTTCGTATTCACCCCTATGGATGTTAACAATAAGAAGATATTAGCTATGGAGTATGATCCAAAGAGCAAGAAATGGTCACGGATGTTACGTGATTTTCCAGATATGATTTACGATCGTTGTCGAATTCAAAATGGCCCACGTTTCACACAGCTTCTCGCATTTCGAAAAAACTATGCACACCATCTATTCCTTAATCGCCCACTCCGGAATAAATGGACAATTCACGAGGTTCTTTCCAAAAAGGATAATTTTCGGCCACATTTACCAGAAACCAAGCTAGTCAATAGCTTATCCGATGTTCAGTATATGCTAAAGCGCAAACCTGTTATTTACCTAAAACCGATAAATGGAACAGGTGGACGTGGAATTCTGCGCATTGAACATTTGAAGAATAGTACCCAGCAATATTACATTCAGGGACGAAATCAACAACGCAAAATCATTACGCCTCAAAGGATACACGCCACTCGTTTAGGAGCTATGCTAACAAGTTGGAATATAAATCGTTATATCGTTCAAGAAGGTATTCCCGTTAGACTCCCCAATGGGCGTGTGCATGATTATCGCATGTTAGTACAGAAAAATCGAGAAGGTCATTGGCGGTTAACAGGGATAGTAGGAAGAGTAGGTGCTATGCGAAGTGTTACCTCTAATCTCCATGGAGGTGGTAAAGCCGTTCCCATGGAGATCCTACTTCCTCAATGGATAACTAACAAAAAAATTCAGGAACAAGTCCAGAAAAAATCAGAGGAACTTGGACTAGAAATAGCAGCATACCTAGAACAAACCTATGGAGCATTATGTGAGTTAGCTCTCGATTTAGCTGTTACTAAAAAAGGTGAAGTCTACCTCCTAGAGGTCAACCCAAAACCAGCCAGAGAAGTGTTCGCAAGAAGCGGACAAAGAGATGCCTACCGGAGGGCCATTGTCAATCCCTTAGAGTATGCACTTTGGTTGTATCGAAAAAAGGTAACTCCACCAAAATCCGAGGTGAAGGAGGAATCCTCCTCCTAACTTAGATGAATCATGTAGCCGCTACGATAACGGATTGTCCTTACGATCACCTCTACAGGACAATTCCGTTCTCTTCACCACTTCGAGCTTAATCCAATATTTTGGTTTTCAGGCATCATTCACACAATCAGTTTATGCGAATGATGCCTTATTAAAATAGTTTATTTATATCTTTGATAAAACAAAAAATAAGTGCTTCATCTTTAGGTATTCCCTAAGATAAAGCACTTACCACTTACCATCAAAACACCTTCTGTTCCTGACGATCGTCCTTGATCATTTCTACGGCTTCCTGAAAGCGCAATGAATGCACGATCTCACGCTCACGTAAGAACTTCAAGCTATCTTGAAGATCAACATCGTCGGTTAGATCAATTAGCCACTGGTATGTAGCCCGAGCCTTCTCTTCAGCAGCAATGTCCTCGTAAAGGTCAGCTAAGGGGTCACCCTTCGCTTGAATATATGCTGCAGTAAATGGTACTCCACTAGCATTCTCGTAGAACAAAGCACTATCATGGGCGGCATAATGAGGGCCGAGACCGACAGCTTTCAGTTGTTCAACCGTGGCATCTTTAGTTAACTTGTAGATCATCGTTGCAATCATCTCTAAATGTGCAAATTCTTCTGTTCCAATATCTGTAAGGAGTCCTATGACTTTATCAGGTATCGTATATCGTTGGTTCAAGTAGCGTAGTGCAGCTGCCAATTCACCATCAGCACCACCGTATTGTTCAGATAAATATCTGGCCATTTGAGGATCACATTTACTCACTCTTACTGGATATTGGAGTTTCTTTTCATAAACCCACATAAATCAACATCACCTCCATAAGAATCTATACTTGCCAAGGCCAAGGGGCTTGTGACCATTCCCACGGGAATTTTGAATAAGCATGACCGAAATTCATAAGGGGTCCATATACTTCTTGAAACTGTTTGGCTAGACGAGTCCTTTCCTGGCTAAGCTGATTATACTGTTTAATACTATTTAGATCTTCTGGATGTGTATCGAGAAATAAATTCAGTTCTACAAGAGCGAAATCAACAATTTGCAGCTCTTCAAGCCATTCATAAAACTGTTGATCACATGGTGTACCTCCCATTAAGCACTACCTCCTTGTGATTGTCTGGCAGTATATGGACTATATAGAGCTGGCCAAAGCGTTCCACGTCTTAAAGCCTCTGGAAGGCTAAACTGTGGCCAATCGCTTGGTTGAAAGCAAATAAATTGATTAGGTGGGACCACATACGTTTTACAGAGCAATGGTGGACAAGGATCAAACGGCCCAACAAACGGTGTATAACTTCGTATTTGTGAGTTCAACAAAGATCTCCTCCTTTGGAATCATATTGAATTGCAATACTCTCCTCACCAATAGCATATGACGTTAGCCCAGAAAATGAACTAAAATACAACAAAAAACTCCTTGGCTTGGCCGAAGATTCCGCTTCAACCACAAGGAGTTTTCATTCAATTAACATCCTCTTTATTCACTCGCATGATCATGACCCGCGTAATACGTAATCGTGTTGATTCCTCAACTTGAAAGATGAAATTGCCAACCTGAATTTTTTTACCCTTAATCGGGCTCCCTTCTAGCTCTTTGAACAGCCAACCACCAATGGTATCCACTTCTTCATCCTCAATCATTACACCTGTCAGATCATGTACAGCCTCTATCAACATCCTGCCTTCCACGGAAATAACATCACCATTGATTTCTATGCTTTCTCGTTCATGCTCGAACTCATCATATAATTCACCAACGATTTCCTCTAGAATCTCTTCAGCAGTAAGTATTCCAGCAGTTCCACCGTACTCATCTACAACAAGGGTTAATTGAGAGTGTTTCTTCTGCATCAAGCGAAGTACATGACTAATCTCCATCGACTCAGGTACATTCAAGATAGGGCGAAGCATGGATGAAAGATCTTCTTGTTGCTCCTTATCTGCAAGCAAAAAATCCGTAATATGAATAAAACCTATAATCTGATCTTTGTCTTCCATGGCAACAGGATATCTTGAGTGCCTGGTCTCACTAATGATCTTAATGTTCTCTTCAATCGAGAGATTCGCATATAAGCAGACCATATCTGTGCGTGGCAACATTACCTCGCGAGCCAGTAGGTCAGAGAATTCAAAGATATTATCCATCAGCTTCATTTCATCTTGATCAATCACACCACTCCGAGCACTCTGATTCATCAAGATTCGAATTTCTTCTTCTGAATGTGCTCCTTCCGCTTCGCTAACAGGATGAATTCCTACCCATCGCAGAAGAGTGTTAGCAGAAGCATTCAATACCCAAATAAAAGGGAAGAATACTTTATAGAAGAAAATTAATGGTGCCGAAAGAGTAAGTGCTGTTCCTTCCGTTCGCTGAATTGCAATCGACTTCGGAGCCAGTTCACCCAATACGATATGTAAGAAAGTGATGATACTAAATCCTGTTACGACACCCACTGTCGTGATTAAAGTTGGATCAGTAACACCTAATTTGAACATGATTGGTTCCACAAGCAACTCTGAAATTGCCGGTTCTCCCAACCAACCAAGTCCTAGAGAAGTCAAGGTGATCCCAAACTGTGTCGCTGATAAGTACGAATCCAGTTTGTTATTCACTTTCAGAGCAAATCCGGCTAATTTATTTCCTTCACTAACTAATTGGGTAATTCGTGTTTGGCGTATTTTCACTAATGAGAACTCAGCCGCCACGAATACACCATTTAATAAAACAAGTAGTAATACTAGAGTTAAATTCAGTGTAAGTTCCCCGACTGCAAACTCAGTATGCACTAAGAACCCCTCTTTTCTATAAACTGTTTGCTGTTCTAAGCTTGAAGTTCACATCTTTATAATACATATCAGCCACTAGCAGGTTAGGACCACAGCAACCTACTGCATCACAGTAACAATTCACTTTTTGATTCAAAGGATGACCATTCAACCATTTGCTAAAAACATCATCAAGCGCTTGGTTCTTAATATTCCCAAAAGGAGGGATGTCTGCAAAATCAGTAACATAAACATCCCCAGTAAATAAATTCACATTCACACGATTTCGACCATCAGGATCATTTCGAACAGTAATATTCTTGGATTCTTGTAAACGACGGAGAAGTTTCAAATCCTCATCAGCAAAACTGCAAGCATAGAACGGAAGCGTTCCGAACAACATCCATACATTCTCATCACGTGAATCAAGTAACAGATGTATAGCCTTACGCATATCATCTAAAGATAATACAGGTAGGCTAGAAGCGAAGTTTGATGCATACATAGGATGAACTTCATGTCGCTGACAACCCATATCTACAATCAATTGGTGTATCTTATCTAATTTGGTATGTGTTCGATAATTTATCATAGATTCCGCTGATATATACATGCCTGCATCACTTAGTTTGCGCGTATTCTCAATCATCGTATCATAAAGACGATATGCTGCCTCTTTACTTACAGGATGTGCGGTATTGGCAAACCCAACTTCATGGAAGTCATCACCATTCAAGTAGTTAAAAGACATATGCATCACATCAAGATAAGGCAAGAGTTGCTCATAACGATCCATACCCATAGTGAGGTTAGAATTAATCTGAGTTTTGATTCCACGTTCTTGTGCATATTTCAAAAGAGGGACGATGATCTCATCCACAGTTTGTTTGCGAAATAGAGGTTCTCCTCCAGTCATACTAATCGTTTCTAAATGCTCAACCTCATCTAATCTTCTTAACATAAGATCCAATGAGAGGGAATCCGTCTCTTTCATAACAAGCATATCGCCTACGGCACAATGTTCACAACGCATATTACATAGATGAGTAACTGTCATCTCCACACTTGTCAGAACATGTTGACCATATTTTCTTAGAGAATTTATAGGTTCCCAAGGATCATAACTAGGCGATATTTGTTGTGAGTTTAAGCGATCGACATTTTCAATAATCATATTTACCACCTTAATTTTCTTTATTAGAATCAATTTAAAATCAATTTAGTTATTATAATATCACGAAGAGAATTCTCATTACAAAGAAACCACGTAAAACGATACCCATCCGTAGCGGTTAATATAATCTCCCACTTTCCAAATGGTCTATATCGTTATCGCAGTTTCATTGGTCTAACCTTCAATTTCATTACCCTACTATTAAATTTAAAGATTCCATTCCCTCAACATGTGTAACTACTGTAGAAAGCACACGAGTCAGATCAATATCATAAGGAGACTTTAATTCTTCCCCTGATTCACTAGTCAAAATACGAACTACTGGACGATGTGGCATACTTGAGTCTACCTTACATACAACTCCAGCTTCACCTGTACTAAGCCTTACACTCATGCCTTGCGGATAAATAGCTACATTGTCACGGAATACTTCAAGTTTTTGTTGATCAAACAGCACGCCAGAGCCCGCATACAAAACATCCATTGCTTGATGGGGCAGCATTGCAGGTTTATATACCCGGTGTGATGTCATAGCATCAAACGAATCTGCTAATCCTAAAATTTGTGCGAATTGATGAATTTCAGTACCTTTCAGTCCCCGTGGATAACCTGTTCCATTTAAACGTTCATGATGTTGTAATGCACAGTGTGCAGCAAGTAATGGAATATCTGATTCTTCTTTCAATATTTTGTAACCAATTTCCGTATGTGATTTCATTAGGTTATATTCTTCATCGTCCAACTTACCAGGTTTCATTAATATCTTAACAGGAATCTGAGTTTTTCCAATATCATGTAGCAACGACCCTACGCCAAGTACCTTTAACTGATCACGGGTCATCCCACTAGCAGCGCCAAGAATTAACGTATACACACACACATTCAATGAATGCTTATATAAAAAATGATCTATTTTATTCATATCCATGAGCATAATCATCGGTAATTCTTGTTCACTCAGATCATCTAGAATAGATTCCATTACTGCTGAGAAATCTCTTCCTAAATGACTGTAACCAGCGATAGATCGAATAGGATTCGTAGATTGAGATATTTTTTGAAAATTGGTACGAATCACTTGCATCGCCTTACGGTGTGTTTCTTCGTGTAGAACCTCAGGAATCGTAATATCCTCAGTCCGTTTATCTTGAATATATACGTAACCAATATCAATTTGCTTCAATCTACGTATCAGATCACTCGTTAACTCTACGCCTTCAGCTAATAGCGTTAAGCCATCAATACTATAAATTTTCTTACCAATTTTCATCCCATCTTTAAGCAATGAAACAGGTACTAACCGCATGCGTATCCTCCTACCTGAAGAATGGTTCTGATCTGTCTGCGTCGTATTTAATAAATCCATTCAAGGAGAATATGTCTTACCCATTGGATTAATTCAATATAAATATCCAAAATACTGCTGCTAATATAAATCGATATATAGCAAAATGTGTAAGGCTAATTCGCTGTATAAGTTTCATAAAAGCCAGTACTACAAAATATGCAACAACAAAAGATACTAAAAATCCAACAATAAAGACACCAATAGTCTCACTATTAAAATATCGGTAGGAATCAAGTAATTCATAACCGGCAGCAGCACACATTATTGGAATAGCTATCAAAAATGAAAAATCAGCTGATGCTTTATAACTAACACCGCTCAACATCCCACCAGAAATCGTGGAACCTGAACGAGAGAACCCTGGCCACAGTACTGATATAATCTGGTATATACCTATCAGAAATGCTTGCTTATAAGTGATGTCATCCAACTCATGTGACGTTATAGTCACCTTGGTTTTGTTGAACCATTCAGCGAAGATCATAAATAACCCACCTACCACTAACGACCACACCACAGTATTTGCACTAAATAAGCTCTTGATAAAATCTCTTGCAAAAAAAGCAACAATTAGAGCTGGGGCTATCCCTAAAATAACATGAATTAAATCTAATTTCTTACTTGACTGTTGCATCCCCTGAATTGAAGTAGTCTTCTTACGATCAAATCCTAGCAAGTTCAATAACCGTTTCCAGTATACAATTGCTATAGCAAGGATGGCTCCCAATTGAATTACAATTTCAAATGTTTTCATTACATCAGATTGGTCGTTGTGCCCCATTAATTTCGATGTTAAGATCATGTGTCCTGTTGAAGAAACTGGAATGAATTCCGTAATCCCCTCCACGATTCCTAAAATTATAGCTGTGATAATATCCATTTTTTCCTCCTTTATTTTATTACCAAATAATAACTACACTTATGTTTTATTACTTTAACGTATCTTATTCCATCTTACTTCATGACATTCTCTAAGACTACTTGGTCGTTGAAGTTCAATGCTTAATAGATCCCTAAGGAATTCTGGAAGAATAAACCTTCGATCTCTGCCCTTAGCAATTCTCTCATAACCTCCACCAAAAATAAACATATCAATAGTCCCAACTAGATATTCCTGATCATCACATAGGGGGATACCGTTTATAATGATACTCTTAATCTTCTGAAAAGGAATTTCAAATTCATCATAGAGAACCGTTCCACCATCTATTGCAATACTTCCCAACACATTTCCTCGAAATCCATATCCTTTAATCATCTTTTCTTTATATTCAGACAGAAGACTTTGTTCTAACGTATAACGAATATCACTTCCTTTTAATTTCAGTACGCATGAATTTATAGGAGAAGGACATAATTGATGCAGTATTCCAGCCGTTATTTCACCCGCTGGTAGACTTCCCAACAGTTGTCCTGTATTAACCAATGATAACTCACTCTTCGTAAATTGATGTAATGATTGGGCTAAGAGATTACCAAATGGAGATTCCTGATCTCCTTCATTCAACATTACATCACCATTTATCACTGTAATTACGCGTTGTAAAGCATTCACTGCTTGTTTTCTGTGAACCTCTGTTGCATTGGTGATGTTTATATCCTTTTGCTTCGGATCAACGAGAATACATTCACCTTGAACCACTCGGAACGTTCCGTCTGGGTGTCGTTCCATAATCACTTTACCAACATGTTGACCGAATTTACCAGCACCACAAATGGTTGTATTCCCTATCTGCAAAGGCTTCTCAAGTAAGTGATGTGTATGCCCGCCTAGAATAAGATCTATCCCTGTTAATCTAGAAGCTAGTTTCTGATCAGCAGGAAGACCTAGATGTGACAGAACTATGATTATATCAACTTGGGGTCTCAATAGAGTTAATTGCTCTTTTAATGCTATCTCCGGATCTAATGCTTCCCAACCCAACAATCTATAGAACTCGTGATATGGCGCCGTTGCTCCTATAATCCCAATCTTTATATTACCTTTCGTAATAATAATGTGTTCCTTCATCCAGATCGGACTACGTCCACTTTGAATTTCACGTATATTACTACAGACGACAGGACATAGCAAACCACTGCAAGCTATCTCTAACATATCTGGTGTAAAAGTAAGACCCTCATTATTCCCAATCGTTATCGCATCATAATTTGTTAAATTTATAATATCCACATTGGCTCTTCCAGCACTACCTTCCGTTTCTACAGCCATCCGATCCATATGATCACCAATATCTAACAGAAGTAGAGCACCATCTGTAGCAAGTTCTCTTTCTCTGCCGACAAGTGCAGCTATAGAACTTACCATTTCAAAGTGACTGTGAATATCATTGGTATGTAGTATTGTTAGCCTATCCTTATCCATTGATGGCATGTTGTGAATTCCACTTCCTCTATAATATCTATAATAACCAGTCATTATCATACCATTTACTACATTTTTGTGGTATGTTCAATTACAAATACAGGCTATCTATTATTTATTGTAAATCCATTTTTTTCTTGTTATGATTACTATATTATACCATTCTATGAGAGGAGACTTCACTTGAGAGTACATGTAACAGATCTCAAACCCGGAGATATTCTGCAAGCGGATACTTTTAGTGCTCATGGTTTACATGTTCTACAGAAAAACACAAAATTAGGGCCAGAAGAAATTAGTAAATTACTGAAGCATCACGTTGAATTTGTAGAGGTTGAACTACCCATTGAAGTTCAACCGTCCAAAAAAGAAGAATCCTTATCCAAGGTCAAACCTCATCTAGCGCAAGCGATTGATGGATTTGAGAATATATATTTAGAAGCTCTGAGTACAGGGAAAGTAAACGATACTGTCGTTGAGGACATTATGCATCCCTTAGTTGATCAATTAGTTGAACAAAAAGATATTGTTTCTTTATTACTAGTACTTGAACAGGATGATGATTATACATACCACCACTCCATGCAAGTAGGAATGTTATCCTATTACATAGCAACTTGGCTTGGCTATTCTAAGAAGGAATCCTATTTAGCAGGTAAAGCAGGATATTTACATGATATCGGCAAATGTAGGATTCCGTCTGATATATTAAATAAGCCGGGTAAACTAACTCCAGAAGAGTTTGAAATTGTAAAACTTCATACTACTTATGGGTATGAAATTATTCGTGATTCATCATTGGATGAAGTATCTGCTCTAGTTGCTCTGCAGCATCATGAACGTGATGATGGAACTGGGTATCCACTACGAGTTAATAAACACAATGTACATCCATTCTCACAAATTACAGCTGTTGCTGATGTTTTTAGCGCAATGACTACGCATCGAGTATATCAGTCTAAACAAGCATTATTAACCGTCCTTAAAGAGATCTATGATCTTAGCTTCGGTAAATTAAATCCCAAACCTACACAAGCTTTAATTAGACATATGACTCCTAATTTCATCGGAAAAAATGTCGTCTTATCGAATGGTAAATCCGGCAAGATCATCATGAATAATAATATTGATTTTTTTCGACCTCTAGTTCAGATCGACGATATATTCATTGATCTATCCATTGAAAGCCATTTATCAATCGAGAGAATTCTCGTTTAATCATTTCTACAAGAAGGGGCTGTCCCATAAGTCATGAAAATGGCTAGGGGCGCCCCTTTGTTTTTTGTAGGAGAAGGTTAGGTGTTCTGAGGGGACGCTCCGCGAACGGTACGTTTCTCCAATCGCTGTGGTCTCCAAATTTCAGGATTGGAACCGCTCAACGGTTGGAATTCGGAGACAGTGTATGCTTTCGAAGTAGCTTTCCCTTGGAAAGCTTTTAGGCGACCACTATTGCTTTTTACGAAATCGTTCCGTCCTCTGCGCTAATTTATGCATATTTCTTCAACTTTCAACCGAAATCAACAAAAAAAATCACTCTTTTTGGTAAAAAAGTACGACCAACCTATACCGATCCAGTGATCTATCTGTAAATCCATTCCATCTGCTCGATCACCGTCATTTCTCCTTATAGAAATTTAATCTTCCAGCACAAATCTTTTTCACACCTAAAGTGTTACGCTATATCTTCGTATTGTTCATTAAATTCTGGTTTTGATTCTAATTTGTCATGGTAAATTGAGTGAAATTTTGCTATGTTATTGTAATTAGACTACTAGACTTATTGAGGAGTGCATTTATGAGTAGAACACTTGAGGAATTACAAAAAGAAATCATATTTGAAGCAAGAAAAGGGTTCCCAATTTTGCTGTCTGGCGTAATTGTCTTTTTAATTTTCACCCTTATGCCCTTAGTTTTTCCAATAGAAGCTGTGCGTTTAATTTGGATATTTGGCTTAGGTGCCATTTTTCCTATTGGAATTCTAATTAGTAAAATTCTTGGTGTTAATTTACTCACTACCGGCAACCCTGTAGGTACTTTAGGAGGAATAGTTGCAGCTCCCCAAGCTTTTTATATACCAGTATTTATAATTGTGTATATGAATATACCTGAATACCTTCCCTTCACCATCGGTTTACTTGCAGGCTCTCATTTTCTGCCTTACATGTGGATTTATAAAAGCAAAGCTTATTTATTTGTTACTTTAGGTACCTGTATTTCCTCCTTAATCTTAGGTGGATTCCTTGTTGATCAAGCATTCACTCTTGTACCTTTAGCAATATCTATTGTGTATGGTATTGGTGTTCTTTTAATTCTTAGAGAACTTAAAGCTAGTCATGTTTAATCACCTTTTATTAGGTGATTTTTTTATATAAAAGAAGAGATTTCTACTACATAGTTTGTGTTTACTACTCACTTACCCTTTGACACCTGTATGATTTTTCCTATGTCTTCTTGACATCCAAGCGAACCCTCTTTCCACACCCCCAGGATCTTCAATTACATATGTAGATAGAAAACCATCTGGATGAATACGAAGAGTACCCTCTCCTGCTTTTAGTTGTCTGGTATTGTGCGATTTCTGACTTTAGAGAGGTAAGCTTCCATAAAAATAATGATGGGATTATTTTTCGGAATTATCTAGGAAACTATCTAACATCTTCTACGGTTCGTGATTTGATTCAAGACTATTGCGAAAGGTCTGAAGTGGAATATACAGGTACACATGGATTCAGGTAAACACACGCTGTACTTTTACTCGAATCTGGGGCGAGCTTATTATTCGTATCTCAACGATTGGGACATAAACAAATCGCAACAACCACTGGCACTTACTTAGATATTACGAAAAAAAGAAAAAGGCGAACTTTTAAAGTTCGCCTCCTACATTTAAGAGAAATATCTGAATCGGCACGAATTCGGCACGAACATTTTTCCTCACTATTCAAACTGCTCACAAACGTTGTTACACAAACATTTTTAGCTAATTACCCGATAGAACCTTCCATCTCGAACTTGATGAGACGATTCATTTCTACGGCATATTCCATTGGAAGTTCCTTCGTGAATGGCTCAATAAATCCCATGACGATCATTTGAGTTGCTTCCGCATCTGTAAGACCACGGCTCATTAGATAGAAGAGTTGATCTTCTGATACCTTAGATACCGTAGCTTCATGCTCCAGCGTAATGTTGTCATTCATGATCTCATTGTATGGAATTGTATCCGAAGTGGATTCGTTATCTAGGATCAATGTATCACACTTGATATTAGACTTAGCCCCTTCTGCTTGACGTCCGAAGGAAGCCAAGCCACGATAAGTTACCTTACCACCATGTTTACTAATGGACTTAGATACAATCGTAGATGTCGTATCTGGCGCTAAGTGAATCATTTTCGCCCCTGCATCCTGATGTTGACCTTTACCTGCAATGGCAATGGATAGCACCATTCCTTTTGCTCCACGGCCTTTAAGAACCACAGATGGATATTTCATGGTCAACTTAGATCCAATATTCCCATCTACCCATTCCATTGTTGCATTTTCTTCAGCAACAGCACGTTTGGTTACTAAGTTATAAATATTTGGTGCCCAGTTCTGAATAGTTGTATAACGCACTCGCGCATTCTTCTTACAGATGATCTCAACTACCGCACTGTGTAGAGAATTCGTACTGTATACCGGAGCTGTACAGCCTTCTACGTAGTGTACATGGCTATCTTCATCAGCGATAATCAACGTACGTTCGAATTGTCCCATATTCTCAGAGTTAATACGGAAGTATGCTTGTAGTGGCATCTCACATTTGACGCCCTTAGGTACATAGATGAAGCTTCCTCCGGACCATACAGCACTGTTCAAAGCAGAGAACTTGTTATCTGCTGTAGGGATAACAGTACTAATATATTCCTTAACAATTTCTGGGTGTTCTCTAAGTGCCGTATCCATATCCATGAATATAACGCCTTGATCTTCAAGGTCCTTCTGCATGCTATGGTACACTACTTCTGATTCATACTGGGCAGATACTCCAGCTAGGAATTTCTGCTCAGCTTCAGGGATCCCAAGTTTATCGAAAGTTTCTTTGATTTCGGAAGGAACTTCCTCCCATGTTTTCCCTTGTTTGTCGGAAGCTCTTACGAAATATTGAATTTCATTGAAATCCAAATCATCCATATTCCCACCGAAATTAGGCATAGGCATTTTCTCGAATGTTTCTAATGCCTTCAGACGGAAATCAAGCATCCATTGTGGTTCGTTCTTGATACGAGATATTTCCATTACAACTTCACGAGTTAATCCTTTTCCTGTCTTAAAAATAGACTCATGTTCATCGCGAAACCCATATTTATATTCTTCTAATTCTGGTGATTTCTTAGCCATATTATTTCATCTCCCTATCATAATTTATTGAACTGTTCCTCATCAATCACTTTCCGTAGTGCATTCCAAGAGAGTGTTGCACATTTAATCCGTGCTGGGAACTTATTCACTCCAGATAAGGCTTCGATATCTTCGTAATCATCAAATCGAACATCTTTACCCAACATTAGTTCCGAGAAACGGGCAATCATATCCTTAGCTTGTTCAAGGGTTTTACCTTTCACTGCAGCTGTCATCATTGAGGCAGAAGACATACTGATGGAACATCCATCACCCGTATATCTAGCATCTTCAACGACTCCATTATTGACCTTTAGTTGCAGTGAAATCTTATCGCCACATGTAGGATTGTTTAAATCCACTGTTATAGCTCCCTCTTCAAACTTTCCTTTATTACGAGGGTTTTTATAATGATCCATAATTACCTGGCGGTATAAGTCATCAAGTTGCATGGCCGAAATACTCCTTTGTCTGAATTAAGGCACTAACAAGACGATCAATATCATCTTCCGTATTGTACAAGTAGAAGCTTGCACGAACTGTAGAATTTACTTTCAACCAACGCATCAGCGGTTGGCAGCAATGATGTCCCGCTCGAACGGCTATTCCGCTCGCATCCAATACAGTAGCTACATCATGAGGATGAACTTCTCCTAAGTTAAAGGTTATAAGCCCTACTTCCCTCTTGAGAGGTCCATAAAGTGTTACTCCTTCAAGCTCCGATAAGCGATTCATAGCGTATGCAGCTATTTCTTTCTCATGACGCTCGATATGATCTAATCCAATCTCACTAAGAAAATCTATAGCAGCACCCAATCCAACAGCACCAGCAATAATCGGTGTTCCACCTTCGAACTTCCAAGGGAGTTCCTTCCATGTTGAATCATAGAGGCCTACCTCATCAATCATTTCTCCCCCAAATTCAACCGGATCCATCGCCTCAAGCAGTGCCTTTTTGCCATAAAGAACTCCAATGCCGGTTGGACCACACATTTTGTGGGAAGAGAACGCATAGAAATCACTATCTAAATCTTGAACATTCACTTTCATGTGTGGTGTACTTTGCGCTCCATCCACTACCATAATCGCACCATGACGATGAGCAATCTCTGCTATTTGTTTCACAGGATTCACAACCCCCATGACATTAGACACGTGAGCTATAGAGACAATTTTCGTCTGTGCTGTTACTGTCTTTTCTACCTCTGCTAGATCTACCGATCCATCAGGTTGTAATGTAATATACTTGAGCGTTGCACCGGTTGCTTTTGCAACTTGTTGCCACGGTATCAGATTACTGTGATGTTCCATAGGTGTAATTACTATCTCGTCGCCCTCACGACATATTGCACGAGCATAAGAAGCAGCAACCAAATTTAAAGACGTTGTTGTTCCTCTTGTAAATATAATCTCTTGTGTACTTTTAGCATTAATGAAGCGTGCAACTTTCTCACGTGCACCTTCATAGGCATCTGTAGCACGACTACCCAGAGTATGAACTCCACGATGAACGTTCGAATTATCCCATTCATAATAATGCTGAAGTGCATCAATAACTACGCGCGGCTTCTGAGAAGTAGCTGCGCTATCCAAATATACTAATGGATGACCATTGATCTCCTGCTGCAAAATAGGAAATTGCTCACGTATATCGCGGATCATCGTCCAAGCTTCCTTTCAACAAGTGATTGAAGTTGTGTCTGCAATCCTTTAAGTGGTATCTGCGATACCACAGGTGCCAAGAATCCATAAATAATCAAAGCTTCTGCTTCCGTGCGGGTAATACCACGGGACATTAGATAATAGACTTGTTCTGCATTCACTTGTCCTACAGAGGCAGCGTGACCCGCAGTTACATCATCTTCATCGATAAGAAGAATTGGATTAGCGTCCCCACGTGCTTTCGGACTAAGCATTAACACTTTTTCCGTCTGCTGTCCGTCTGCTTTGGAAGCACCATGTTCAATTTTGGTAATACCATTGATTATGGCTGTAGATTGTTCACGTAATACCGCACGTGTAATCATTTGGCTAGGTGTGTTCTTGCCAAAATGTTGTGCACGAGTCGTATAATTAAGCTTCTGCGATCCGGACCCAACAGCAATAACCTTAGAATCAGAAGATGATCCATTTCCTTTGAGAATAGAATTCGTATCACTCATCGTATTCCCAGCATTCATTTCACCAACGATCCACTCAATCACACCGTCATTCTCTACAATCGCACGACGATAACTCAAATCGGTCACTTCGCTAGACATTTGATGCACGGTAGCATAACGAACTTTTGCTCCAGCTTTTACAAAAATTTCAACAGAACCATTATGGAGCACTTCACCATCAAGCTCACCTGATACATAATTATCAACGTAAGTTACAGTACTATTCGTATCTGCAATAATTAATATATGTGGTGCAAATGTTGCCTGTCCTTTATCGGTCAAATAAATAGCCTGTAGAGGAATAGTGATTTCAACATTCTTAGGTACATATAAGAAAACTCCACCGTTCCAAAGTGCAGCATGTAATGAAGTGATCAAATTTTCATCTACTTCAATAGCTTTATGCAAGTAACTCTTCACTAATTCTTCATTCTCTCTAGCTGCAGTATGAAGATCCTTGAAAATTACACCTTGAGCTGCTAATTCCGAAGAAAGTTTAGTGTATACTACGCCAGAATTATGTTGAACGATAAGGTTACCTTCTACTTCTTGATCTTTAATTAAATCTTGAACCGAGGCTGGAAGCTTCTCTAATGATTCAATCACATCGTAATCTTGATACGTTCCATAGGCTTGCGTATTCCAACGATCAATTCTTGTCTTTTCTAGACGAGGAAGTTCTAGTTGGCTAGCTAATTTCAATGCATTTATACGCAATTCAGTTAACCAACTTGGTTCATTATTACGCTTTGAAATATTTTGTATACTTTCGGTATCAACCGGAAGAATGGTTTGTGTTGTCATTTCATTGTCCTCCTCCCGTTATATTTACTGTTCTTGACCAACAGTTTCATCTTCAATGCCTAACTCTTCTTTTACCCAATCATAACCTTCAGCTTCCAAACGTTCTGATAATTCTGGGCCTCCAGATTTCACGATTCTTCCTTGCATCATAACGTGAACGAAATCAGGATTGATATAGTTCAAGAGGCGTTGATAGTGAGTAATGATTAAGAATCCACGGTCTTCGCTTCTCATTGCATTAACACCACTAGCTACAATTTTAAGTGCATCGATATCCAATCCGGAGTCGATCTCATCAAGGATAATCAATTTTGGATCCAACATCATCATTTGTAGAATTTCATTACGTTTCTTTTCTCCACCCGAGAATCCTTCATTTAAATAACGGTGAAGAAATTCAGGATTCATATCAAGTTCTTTCATCTTTGCTTCCATTTGACGAATGAATCTAATCAATGAAATCTCGCTTCCTTCTTCACGACGTGCGTTTATAGCACTGCGTAGGAAATCCGAGTTAGTCACACCACTAATTTCACTTGGATATTGCATTGCTAGGAATAGACCTGCGCGTGCGCGTTCATCAACAGCCATATCAAGTACATCTTCACCATTCAAAGATACTTTCCCATCGGTTACTTCATATTTAGGATGTCCCATTAGAGCAGAAGCTAATGTACTCTTCCCTGTACCATTTGGTCCCATGATTGCGTGGATTTCTCCACCTTTCATTTCTAGGTTAATCCCCTTCAGTATTTCCTTACCTTCGATTGATGCTTTAAGTCCTTCAATGACGAAATTTGTTGCCATATTTGTTATTCCCTCCGCTTTTCTATTTTTGGTGATATTGATTTGAAACTACATTTGAAATGGAAGTTACCCTCCAATTTCAAGAATAGGTTTTGTTCTTTATACTTATTCTAAACTAAATCAATTTGATTCTCAATGATTCTCAGTTATTTCTTTTAAAAAAACATTTTTTGTCTGATTTATACGTCTACTTTACGACATTTTTCATTGCAAAACAGACAAACAGTTGGTAAGAAAAATGGGCTCAGCCAATTAAATCAGCCAAGCCCAAAATTCAAAACAATAATTAATAACTTATATAGGCACTACTTCATCGGAATTATCCTAATAAAGAACGAAGCATCCACATATGTTTCTCAAAGTCGCCTTTGATACCAGTCAAGATATCTGCTGTTACATGATCAGTAGCTTGTTCCGCCAATTGAATTCCTTCTAATACTTCTTCTGATACAGTAGCCAAGTCTTCAATCAGATTCTGCACCATTTTGCCTGCATCCTCATTACCCTTAGCTTCTTGGATCGTAGTAATCTCCAAGAATTCCTTCATTGTTGCAACTGGGCTACCCTTAATAGTCAACAAACGTTCTGCCACTTCATCCATTTTCAAAGTAATATCGTTGTAGATTTCTTCGAATTTAGCATGTAATGTGAAGAATTTCTCACCTCGAACATACCAATGATAGTTATGTACCTTTACATATAATACATTTAAGTTAGCGACCTGTTGATTTAAAACTTGTTCAATAGTCGTTTTTTGTGATTTTGCTGATGTTGCTTTTGTCATATTAATTCCTTCTTTCTCTATTATTTTCTGGAATATTCTCTTATATATTTTAACCTTAATTCATACCATTTGAAACATCTATATGCCATTTTCTTCATGAGTAGTGAACAAAGTATGACTTTATTCATCATATCGTAAATTTAATATTCCCCTAGCCAATTAGCATTATTCATAATTACTTTATTGCTAAATCTTAAATAACCTTAACTCTATTTCATTAAAAATAAGCTGCCCCAGGAATATAAAAACACCTCATTTGGAGCAGCTAATAATAATCAATTATATCATTTTAATTAATGCTTCTTTGCCTAACATGCCTGGAATGATTCCTAATTTCTCTGCCTCGAACGTAACGGATTCTAAAGGTGCATCCAGCAAATCTTGTAATGTTCTTACCCCTACCGCTCTTCCAGCAATAATCTTACGATCTGCGAGTTTCTCATTCAATAATCCAATATCCAGAGCACCACACATTATATACCCCTTAGATGTATTTATAGTCAGTAGTGTGGTTAATGGAAGTTTCACTTCTACTCCAATTAAGGATATACTGCCAATGATAATCGGAACTATGTTAATCATTGCATGACACCTCCCTCACATCTGGCTCAACATTATGTGTATTCAACCCTCTTGTGGAAAGTGTGGGTACAGGTGGTAAAATCCGCCATTTATCGTAAAAACAAACTTTAGTCCTACGACAATATGACTATGTTTTTTTCCAGTTTAATGGTATAGTTTATATTGAAAAATAAGATTTGAAAGATAAGCTTGGGGGATATATGAATAACACACAAGACAACAATGACAATGGTTATTTATTCAACATCGACCTCTTGATCAACAATCAGTCTAATGCTATTGCACTTCAATTATTAATTGAAATGATTAACCAAAATGATCACGTTATCGATTATCGAATTAATACTGGAATAGAGCTCGGAGGAATAATAAATACTCTTCTAGCCGCTAAAAAAGACCTACCTAATACTCAAAGAAAATTAGCGAATACCCTTTTACAGAAATATAATAAAGTTAACAACCTTGGGAAGTCCTCTGTCCCCACTAACGAATTGAAATCTAATAATCAACAACCTATCTCTAACACTAAGAATTCTGTTTCGAGTACAGATCCAATAGAGGATCCCAGAAGTTGGATCAGATCATGTATTAAAGACAATAGACTCGTCCGTATGACTGCGAATCGTCTAGGACATCATTTCAACATTCCATGCCGTATATTAAATTTCGATGAAGAACGGCAACTTATAAATGTTTATCATGTGGATGAGAAACAAGTCTATTCATTCAGCTTGAATGAAATTGATTCCTTTACTGTATAAGGCTACATTGAGTCAAATAAAGGGGTGTCCCATAAGTCATAGAAATGACTAGGGACAACCCCTTTATCTTGTCTTTTTCTTAGAATCCAATATGGTTAATAAGAAACAAATCCATCCAGCAATGAAAGCAACTCCACCTAGAGGTGTGATCGCTCCTAACACTTTTATACCACTTATACTTAGAACATATAAACTTCCAGAGAACAATATAATCCCTGTTATAAATAAATAACCTGCCCAATATAGCTTTCTAGATTCTCCTATTTGTCCAACCGCTAAAGCAACCAACAGAAGGGCTAGTCCATGAATCATATGGTAGTGAACCCCTGTTTCATATACGCCGATGGCATCATCACCGATGATCGGTTCTAATAAATGTGCTCCAAAAGCACCGATTCCAACAGACAGTGCCATCAAAATCGTTCCCCACTTACCAAAGCTACGCTGCAATTTAGTCCATCTCCTTTAAAATCATGCTCATTCTATACCTTATTTGTAATGATAACGTATGCCCTACACCTTTACCACTTTTCAATTTTTATGATTCAAGTATTTCTTTCCTTGATTTTTGTAAACAGTTATGGAAGAGTATTAATAGTATATATTTCTTATTAAGGAGAGATCATGATGGATTCCAATGAAATACAGCAACCAACAGCTGAAGAAAGTTCATACATCAACTCCATGACATCAGAACCTGCATCACCGATGAACATCAAACATTCTGGGCCCGGAATCGCATCCTTTGTCTTAAGTATGCTCAGCTTATTAGGCTATATCGCTTCGGTCGCATTAATAGGTGCGATAATCGCCCCCCATTTGAGTCCTGAAAGTCTGAGCTCTCCAAGCGAAGAACTCATTCAAATCATTGGAAGTGTTGGACTACTCGTGATATTATTCATAATATTAAATATCATTGGAGTTATTCTTAGCATTATTGGCGTTGTATTAAAAAATAGAAAGAAAATATTCGCCATATTAGGCTTAATTATTAATGGAGTCATCGTTTTATGCTTAACATCATTTTTTATTTATGCAGTTGTAAATGCTACAACCTAAATCATTTAGAACAAGGGAGAAAGGCATGCCAACTATAAAAATATTTACAGATAGTACTAGTGACCTACCTATCGCTTGGATTGAACAACATAAGATTGGAATCGTACCGCTATATGTCGTTTTTGGAGATCAATCTTTGAAAGATGGCTTAGATATTACACCAGTTGATTTGTACAACAAGGTATCTGATTATGGATTTCTTCCCAAAACTGCTGCACCATCACCAAGTGATTTTATTAAAGCATTTGCTCCTTACATAGAACAAGGTGAACAGATTCTATTCATCAGCCTTTCTTCGGAGTTATCTTCAACATATCAGAATGCAGTTATAGCAGCCGAAGACTTCCCTTCCCAACAGATCGCTGTATTCGATTCATTGAACCTATCTTCTGCCATTGGGTTACTTGTAATGAAGGCAGTACACGCTGCTGAAGCAGGCCGTAGTTTGGATGAAATAATCACACTTCTGCATACTGTAAGGCCAGAAATTGAAGCAGAGTTTGTAGTAGATACCCTTGAATATCTATACAAGGGTGGACGTTGCTCAGGCATGCAAAACCTCATTGGCAGCATGTTAAAAATTCGCCCTATCATCAAAGTTGCTGATGGTAAAATGACACCAGCCTACCGAGTTCGTGGGAAGCGTGAAAAAGCTTTGGATATGTTATTACAAAATGCTA
Source organism: Paenibacillus crassostreae (assembly GCF_001857945.1). Lineage (NCBI taxonomy): Bacteria > Bacillati > Bacillota > Bacilli > Caryophanales > Paenibacillaceae > Paenibacillus > Paenibacillus crassostreae. Next base: position 3,838,562 of record NZ_CP017770.1, on the reverse strand, counting down.
TCAATAAAAAAGATCTAATGGATCAAGACATTATTTTTGTTGTTCACTCTCTGGCAGAGAAAGATGCTCTTAATTTACAGGAGAATCTGCAGAAGCACACCCAAGCAACGGTTGCTCTATCTACTGCAGGTTGTGTTATTTGCAGCCATTGTGGACCGCAAACCATCGGCATTATGTATTCTAAAAAACCATAATAGAATGTGTTTCATACAGCGACTTCATTGTTCCGTTACGGATCAGGAAGTCGCCTTTTTTATTCCCTCTCACATATCACCCCTTTTAGTGAATATACTTTACTTGATGAATCAATTTCATAATTATAAGCTGCATAGGCGATTATGAAATTGATTCGATAACTAATAATACTTGCAGCATATTCCTGTTGGAGGTGCTCCAAATGTCAATATCACGTCAACCCTATTCATTTGTTGTATCCCGTGAAGATTGGTCACTTCATCGAAAAGGTTACCAAGATCAAGTCCGTCATCAACAAAAAGTGCGAGATGTCATTAAACAAAACTTACCCGATCTCATTACCGAAGAGAATATCATCATGTCTGACGGTAAGCAGATCATCAAGATTCCAATCCGGAGTCTGGATGAGTATCGCTTTATTTATAATTATCAGAAGCAGAAACATGTTGGGCAGGGAGATGGTGAGAGCCAAGTTGGAGACATTCTCGGTCGCGATCCTGTACCGAAGCCTGGTAAAGGTGACAAGGCCGGTGATCAGCCGGGGCAAGACACTGTTGATACTGAGATTAGCATTGAAGAGGTTGAGAACATGCTCTTTGAGGAGATGGAACTTCCGCATTTACAAGAAAAAGACAAGGAACAGGTAGAATCGCACAAAATCGTCTTCACCGATGTCCGTAAAAAAGGCATGATGTCCAACCTTGATAAGAAAAGAACTATCCTTGAGAATCTGCGAAGAAATGCAACGGCAGGAGAACCCGGCATTCACGGCATTAACCCTGATGATTTGAGGTACAAAACATGGGATGATATCGTGGTACCAGAATCTAACGCTGTCATCATCGCCATGATGGATACTTCCGGTTCCATGGGGTCATTTGAGAAATATTGTGCACGAAGTTTCTTTTTCTGGATGAATCGTTTCTTGCGTAAGCAATATGAGAAGGTAGAAATTGTATTTATCGCACATCATACAGAGGCAAAGGAAGTAACTGAGAATGAATTTTTCACACGTGGGGAAAGTGGAGGAACCATCTGTTCATCTGCCTATCAGAAAGCACTTGAGATCATCGATCAGAGATATCCTCCTTCAAAATTTAATATTTACCCTTTCCATTTCTCAGACGGTGATAACTTATCTTCCGATAATGAACGGTGTGTCAAATTAATTGGAGAAATACTCGAGATAAGTAATATGTTTGGTTATGGGGAAGTGAATCAATACAATCGAAGCAGCACCTTGATGTCTGCCTATAAGAATATAAAAAGTGATCAATTCATGTATTATGTAATTAAAGAGAAGGGTGAGGTATATCAAGCATTGAAGAGGTTTTTCCATAAACGTGAGATTGTATGAAATAAATGGGATAGAACTCGGAAGGCATACTTCAATCGAGGTCTATCCCATTTATCCTATTCTTTTATTTATAACTCAACTTTAATTTTTAAATTCATTCCAGAATGTTACATCTTCAAGTGGCAAGCGAACCGTTGGGCGCGCCTCCGCTATTGATTTACCCAATGCAATAAGCATAACCGTTACATACCGATCCGAAACATCGAATAATTGTTTGAATTGTTCTGCATTATAACCACCCATGGGTACCGTGTCGTATCCTCTAGCTTTTGCAGCGAGCATAAGTTGCATCGAGATCAATCCACCATCGACCAAGGCAATCTCCTTTAGTTTCTCCTTACCCGCATTTGGATAGTAATTCCTAGTATTCTTAACCATCATATCTCTGATCTCGGATGTCATTATACCGTCTTCTACTGCAAGATCGTAAATTTTCTCCACATTCTCATAAGCTTCTATATCCCCTAGAACTGCGATCACAGCGGAAGCCTCAACAACCTGTTGTTGATTATTTGCAATCGGCAGAAGCTTTTCCTTAGTATTTTGGTCCTGGATAACAATGAATCGCCAAGGCTGAAGATTTGAAGAGGATGGTGCCAGTATAGCATCTGATAAAATGTTATTAATCTCCTCTTCCGACATCTTCCATGCTGGATCATATTTTCTAACTGAATGTCTTTCATTAATGATTGTATGGAAATCCTTCTCGACTTTCAAATCCGTATTCGTCATTATGATTCCTCCCTAGTTCATCTCTAATTTTCTATGATTGTTCATCATGTCATTTCTAAGCATATTTAGCACATTAGAAAACCGCGTTTTATAACTGTTACTATATAATGTACAGTATACGATGTCAACTCTATTGTTCATGATTGATTACATAAAAAAGCCACGAACGTATCGTTCATGGCTCCTAAAGTAATGTCATTTCGCTTGATTCTCTCGAGCACTATGATACAACTTGTACCATTCTTCTCGAGTCATAAGTTGTGATTGTCGCTCTGCATCATCACATGCCTTTATTCGTTCTTCATTTACTGTACCAATAACGGGCTGAATCCTAGCCGGATGTTTCATTAACCAACCAAGTACAATGGACTCAACTGTTGTTTCCTTATCTTTAGCCATTTCTCCAACCAAATTAGCAGTATTCCGAAATCGTTCTGGTTCATTCTCTAAAGATTTCCCAGAGAACTTACCTTGTGCAAGAGGCCCCCAAGCTTGTAGTTGAATCTTCTCCATTTGACTATATTCCATTAATCCTTCAGAGAAATTTGTGGATACTCCCGCTTTCTGATTCACATAAACACTTTGATCGACCCAATCAAGTCGGGCCAAGCTCATTTCAATTTGATTCACAGCTATTTGATCAGGCATCGCTTGCTGTAGAAATTTTATTTGTGCGACACTCATATTAGATACACCGAAATAACGTACTTTACCACTTGCTTTTAACTTACCTAAAGCTTCAGCTACCTCTTCCGGCTCCATTAACGGATCTGGTCGATGTAGAAGTAATACATCCAAATAATCAACACCCAACCTCTTTAATGACCCTTCAACCGTTTTTAAAATATGTTCTTTAGAGAAATCAAAGCGTTCTGGCGAAATATCATCCTTAAGTCGAATACCACATTTCGATTGAATAACAATTTGCTCTCGAAGATCCGGTCTGTTCTTGAGAATTCTCCCAAAGGTTTCTTCTGCTTTGCCCATAGTATATATATCAGCATGATCAAACATTGTAACACCAATAGAAAGTGCAGCATCAACTGCTTTCTCGGCTTCCTTAATATGATCTTGGGTAATAGGTTCCTTATTCCAACCTCCCCCAAATGGCATACAGCCAAGGATGATTCGACTTGTGGAAATCCCTCGTTGTTCTAAAGGCATAATTTTCATTATTAATCCTCCTATTCCATCGTTCATATCATCCATAGTATACCAAATAAACATGAAATATAAAGCCTCCAACAACTAAATGAATCCGCTGTTGGAGGCTATTTTATATAATCACAAATCCGATCAGATGATCTTTCTCTTTACAACGATATACGGAGCCTTTTCATGTCCTACAAGTGTTCTCGCCTCTTTAATGATTACATCTTTATCAATTATGACACTTACTATGGAACTATTCTCGTGGATCACACCGTTCTGCATAACAATGCTGTTTCGAACCGTTGCACCTTTACGAATTCTCACGCCACGAAAGAGAATAGAGTTCTCAACAATACCTTCAATAACACATCCATTAGCAACCAAAGAGTTACTTGTATGTCCATTATTTATATATCGCGTGGAGGGTTCATCTTTAATCTTCGTATAGATAAGACCTGGCTTAAAGAATAAGTCTTTCCATACACTCGGATTAAGAAGATTCATGCTATGTTTATAGTAACTATTGATTGTATTGATAATTCCTAAATACCCTTGGTAAGCATATCCGAAGATATTTAGGCGACTAATATTAGCACGAATTGCATCTTTCATGAGGTTATAGTGCCCTTCAGCCAACGAGGTTTCTATAATATCTATTAATAGACTTTTTTTGAGAAAATACATTTCCATAGATACTTTATTACCATGTGGTACTGCATTCGGCTCCCATATAGATCTCACTCTACTATTCTCATCCATTCCAATCTGCATAGAGATAGAGTCGAGATCGCTCATTTCCTTATAAACGACAGTAATGTCAGCCTGATTTCGATTATGAAATTCCTGCAATCCGTTGAAATCGATATTGCATACCATGTAGCTTCGAGATAGAAGTACATATTCTTCACTACTTCGATGTAAATAATCTCTATGTGCGTGTATTGCATGTAAATCTCCCATGGGTGAAATCCACCCTTCTTTCATAGGAGGTAAAATAAATAATCCTGACCTTTTTCGATCTAAATCCCATTCTTTCCCTGACCCTAAATGATCCATTAATGAGCGATACTTCGTATGTGTGAATATACCTACGTTAGTAATTCCGGAATTAACCATGCTAGAGAGAACGAAATCGATGAGTCGATATCGTCCTGCAAAAGGAACAGACGCGATGTTGCGATGATTCGTGAGTTGTTCTAATTGATCTGGCTCATTGACTAAGTTAATAATGCCCATCACATTTTTCATATTCCTAATTGCTCCTTCACTGACAGAAACTCTGAAGTAAGGGATTCATAATTTCCTACTAATGTAACCTTGTCACTATCAGGAGATCCTACAACACTAAGATCACCTATAATGGTTCCTTCTCCCACTATGGCTTTGTGGATCGTAACATTCTCGCCAATTATTGCATTTGGCATTATTACTGAATCGTTAATAACACTACCCATGCCGACTTCTACTCCATAGAACAAGATAGAATGGTTTACTTCCCCGAACACAATACACCCCTCATTCACAAGTGAATTGTTAACATTAGCTGAAGCTGCGATATATTGTGGAGGTTGATTCGGATTCAACGAATAAATACGCCATTTGCGATCATCTAATTTCAAAGAAGTATCATCATCCAACAAGTCCATGTTGGCTTCCCAGAGGCTCTCAATCGTTCCAACATCTTTCCAGTACCCTTCAAAAGGGTATGCCGTCAATTTCACACCATCCTCCAACATCATTGGAATGATATCTTTGCCAAAATCATGAGATGATATTGTCTGAGCAGCATCATTCTCCAAATAATGTTTCAGAATTTTCCATGTATAAATATAGACACCCATAGAGGCAAGATTGCTCGTACTATCTAGTGGTTTCTCTCGAAATTGAGTCACTTTGTTGTTGTCATCCACACTTAGAATCCCGAAGCGACTCACATCTTTCCATTCAACGCCAATGACTGCAATAGTAGCATCTGATTTTTGCTCTTTGTGAAAATGTAACATTCGCTCGTAATCCATTTTGTAAATATGATCACCTGATAACACAAGAACATACTCTGGATTATATTGTTCTATATAATCTATATTCTGATAGATTGCATCCGCTGTTCCCTTGTACCAATCGCCACCCTTCCTCTTAATATATGGAGGTAGGATGGAGACGCCACCTTCTTTACGATCAAGATCCCAAGGTTTACCTATGCCAATATAGCGATTCAATTCTTGAGGGCGATACTGCGTTAACACCCCAACAGTATCTATCCCTGAATTCGTACAATTGCTAAGTGCGAAATCAATAATACGATACTTACCACCAAAGAATACAGCAGGTTTAGCTAATTTTTTTGTTAATTTCCCAAGACGTTTTCCTTCTCCACCAGCTAATAACATAGCTATACATTCCTTTTTCATCATCACATGAGTCTCCTTCGCAGAAAAGATCCGTAATGAAATATATGAGAATGTGGACATGAATATGACTTTAGCTTCACCCGAAAGTGAGATTAAGGTTCAAATTTTAAACAATTAATCCGATAAACATTATATATACATATAAAAAGGGAGAGTACATTATGCAAAGACAACTTAAGAATTGGTTTAAAAACCTATCTGCAAGTAGTATGATGAATAGCTTCAAGAACATTTTGAATGCCCGTAAAAACCGGACCATTACTGTGCAATTAATATCGATGTTAGTAGTGATCACTTTTGTAAGTGTTGCTGCTGGAATCATCATTATTTTGGGTAATCGGGGCGTTGCACAAGGAATCAAATCTTCAAATTATGCGACCGAACAAGAAACGAACTACGTTAAAGTTGCTGATAAAATGCAGCGTGATTTATTATGGATGATCGATATACTTGAGACCAACAATACTGAATTTCTTGAAACTTTAAGTTCAGATATCGCTTCCCTTCCTGCCGATATGGAAAATTTGACAGTACAGTTTACTGCTTTTGACGAGCACTTAAATTTAACAAAGGCTCCATTCGTGAACTATATCAAAATATTGAATAATGTTTATTCTACAGTCGTAGAGGTACATCCACAGATCACTACTGACCTAACGGACATGCAGAAAAGCATGTTAAAACAAGAATTATTGGATACCTACACATCTGTATTATCTGAGAGTAAATCAATGTTGAATGATAAATTCCAAACCGTTGTACAAGAAAACCAAGAGAGTCTAGCTAAGAATACTTCCTCAGCTAACGTTGCAATCTATATGAGCAGTATACTTCTAGTGGTATTACCTTTTCTGATGATTATGAACTTTATTACAAAAATTCGAAAAGGTTTGTCAGGCATCATGAAGCGAATCGATTCCTATCAAATCGGCGATTTCACATATGATGTTAATTTAAATCGTGGTGATGAGTTCGGCATGATCGATCAGAAACTCTCAATCATGGGAACTAACCTTCGGAATAGCATTCAAACTACAATTGATGTTAGTAAGAATGTCTTGGACATCTCGGAGCGGATGGAAAGCATTGCTCAAGATAACAAGGAAGCGTCTATGGATGTAAAGAAAGAAATTGATAATAGTGCACCCGTATTATTAGCACAACTGGATGAGACTACATCCATTTCTGCAGTAACAGAACAAGTATCTGCAAGTACTCAACAAATCGCTGCCTCTAGTGAATATATTAATGATAATATGAAAATAATGAATCATTCTTCACTAGAAGGTATGACGCAAATGAATAAGGTCGTCCAATTAGTAGTTCAAACAGGATCAGAGTTTGAACAATTAATGCAAGTATTTGATACGATGTCTGAACGATATAATCATATCGAGCGCACGCTTACCGGTATACAAGATATGAATACCCAAACTAATCTATTATCCTTGAATGCTTCTATTGAAGCAGCACGGGCTGGAGAGCACGGGAGAGGATTTGCTGTTGTAGCTGAGGAAATTCGTAAGCTATCGGACAATACCAAATCTCTCTCTGAGGAAATAAATAAAGACATTATTCTTATTAAATCCAATATGACCTCATGTGGTCATAGTCTTGCAAACTTCTCAGATGTCATTCAGGAAACGAAGTCAATTTCCGAAGAGTCCAGTGTAACATTCCAACAATTGGATTCACAGAGTTCCATTCTTGTTGGTCAAGTTAGTGAAATTTCAGTAGCCATCAGTGAAATTGCTACAAGTATGACTAATATTGTTACTTCCGTGGAAACATTATCGAACTCATCTTCTGATGTAAATACGCGTATGCAGCTTGTAGATAACATTTCTCAAAATCAGAACGAAATATCAGATCAATTATATGGTCTAACTCAAACATTAAAGAACGCATCGACAAATTTAAGTGAAAGTACCGTTAATTTCACCGTATAACTATAAGCTTTGCCCTGCAAAACAAAAATCCTCACATGTGGTAATAACTCACATGCGAGGATTTTTGTTATTAACATGCTACACTTCTACTTTCCGATCAATAAGCTTCATCATAATGTAAACAAAGACTACAGAACATAGTAGTTCAAAGACCATCGAACCTATAAACTCACCTGAATAATATACTGAGTTAGAAGAAGTATCAGATGCAAAGATTCCGAATAATCCAACTTCATAGCCATCAAATAATTTTGTATTAATCCAGGATATAGCATTCACGATTAGGAAGAAACATACAATCCCAATCCAAAAGCTACCTTTTATACGGATGCTAGCAGCAATCGTTATAGCTAAGAAGATCGTAATGAAGAGACTTAAGATTATCCATAGCATACTTAAGAGCGATAATATAATATCACTAGGATACTTACTTATCTGATCCCAAACGATCTGTAAGCCATCTTGTGCATAGAGATAGATAAATGCATGAATAACTACTATGAAGCATAAGACTACTAAACTTAACGTTCCCATTATAATAGGCGAAAAGATAGTCTTTAACGTATGCACAGGCAATAATTTTCGATGATAGGATTGGAGATTATATTTAAATGTACGGATTGGTGTAATAAACAAAATTACCCCAGCGATAATATAAGCAAATATACCAAGTCCCATTCGTCTTTCTACATCATTCATAAAGAGCAACATGGATAGTTGGGCTAATATAAGTACTACTGTAACACCTAGGATCAAAGCAGCATTTCGCTTGAAGTCATACTTCAACAATTTCATCATTCTGCATACACCTCTTTAAACATGTCATCGACGCTTTTTCCATATTTAATCCGTATATTCTCTACTTCTTCTTTCATAACAATCTCTCCTTCACGAATAAAGACCACTTCATCAAAGATTCGCTCAATATCACGTACAAGGTGAGTAGAGATAATAAGACTACTATTCTCATTGTAAAATTCCACAATCGCATCTAAAATTTTGCCACGTGCAACGGGGTCAACTCCACCAATAGGCTCATCTAGTAAATATAGACGTGCATCCCGTGAGAGTGTTAACGTGAGTTGTAATCGTTCATTCATTCCTTTCGACAATATACTAACGCGATCATTTTCATTCAAGTTCATGAATTTCAGCATCTCTCGTGCTTTGGCAATGTCGAAATCTTGATAGAAATCTTGAAAATAAGCTATAGCATCTCGAACTTTCATCCACGATTCCGTTAAAGGTCGATCAGGCATGAACGCCACTAGACTTTTAGTATTAAGTCCAACGGGTATCCCCGTAACTGATACTGTTCCTTTAGTTGGTTGTAGCAACCCTGAGACCATTTTCATCAGTGTACTCTTCCCGCTTCCATTACTCCCAAGAAGACCTACAATCTTCCCTGGTGCAATTTCAAGCGTGACATCGTCTAATGCTCGCTTAGAACCATAAGATTTAGTCACGTTATTTATTTGTAATAGATTACTCAACTTCGCTCGCTCCTTTCTGTTTACCTTGATTAGATGAAGACGGTGCGACTTTCACTGCCTCAGATACAATAGATACAATGTCTTGCTCTGCAAATCCTAGTTCTTGCATACCATAGATAAATTGATTCAAAAGTTCGCCTGCCATTTCTTTTTTTATCGCCATAATTTTCACTTCCTCACTTGTCACATATCTTCCGAGACCACGTCTCGTCTCAACAATCTCTTCACGCTCTAATTCCTGAAAGGTACGCTGAATCGTATTGGGATTTATCTGTAATTCAGCTGCTAGTTCACGGACGGATAATACTTTATCCCCAGCCTTCAGAGTCCCTGTTACGATCTGTCTCTTGATGTAATTCATGATTTGTAAATAGATCGGTAGATTATTATCGAATTCAATACTCACAATTGGTAATTCTCCTTCCTTCGTATTACTGTTATAGTTAAATAGTACACTGTGATTGTATTGTTGTAAAGCCCTTTTTTATTCATCATTGTTACCTTCAAACATTTTCGCTTATAATAATCATGATATAATGCCTCTTTATTTGTAGTAATCCTACGATAAGGGATATTGACTAGTACGGCGAGGGAGAAGATCATCTTGGAGACACCTATCGAACAGCCCATTCAAAAAGTGGTTGAAGTCTGTTTATTAGCAGGGAAAATCATGTTAGAGAGTGGTGCAGAAACTTATCGAGTAGAAGATACTATGACCCGGATAGCAACTGCCTTCGGACTTCCAGAGTCACATAGTTTTGTGATGCCAACAGGGATTATTTTTCAACCAGATGGTGGAGATTCAGCTAAGCTGAACCGGATCATGGAACGGACGACCAATCTTCGGAAAGTGGATGCTGTAAATGCCATCTCAAGACAGTTATGTAATGGGGAACTTTCTATTATAGATGCAGTAAAATCACTACATAAAATCGACAAAGAGGGCTCTGACTACTCAATCCGTTTGCAGATTACCGCAGCTTCTATAGCTAGTGCTTGTTTTGCAATCATGTTTAAAGGCTCTTGGCAGGATTTCATTCCTGCTATGATTAGTGGTGGATTAGGATATTTATTCTTTATATATTTCCATCGTTTAGTAAAAGTTAAATTTTTCGCCGAGCTGATTGCATCCTTTTGCATTGGTATCGTTTCGTTTATTCTGACTTCTGTTGGGTTAGGTCAGTCAGTAGATATCATTATCATCGGTTCCGTCATGCCATTAGTTCCAGGTCTACTGATCACAAACGCAGTTCGTGATTTGATGGCCGGACATCTTGTATCAGGGGTATCACGAGGCGTTGAGGCGTTTCTGACAGCTTTTGCGATTGGGGCAGGTGTTGCAATTGTTTTCATCATTTTATAAATTGAAAGAGGACAACATATCATGATTGCACAATTAATTACGAGTTTTATAGCTACAGCTGGCTTTGCCATTCTCTTCAACTCTCCTCGTCGTGCGTTGGTCCAATGTGGTCTTGTTGGCATGCTAGGATGGATTACCTATGTTATGTTGTTAGAACATGTTAACAACATAGTTGCTACATTACTTGCTACCCTGTTAATCGGTGTGATTAGCCAGTTTTTTGCCAAACTTTATAAAATGCCGGTTATTATTTTTAGTGTAGCGGGAATTATTCCGTTAGTTCCTGGTGGTCTCGCTTATGATTCCATGCGTAGATTTGCTCAGAATGATTACAACACAGCCATCCATTTAGGTGTGCAAGCTCTTTTACTATCCGGAGCCATTGCTCTAGGTCTTGTATTATCTGAAGTATTGAACCAGACTCTTCGTAATAAAAATAATAACTAAGATTTCTATTGACTTTGACAATGAGAATCATTATCATAATTGAATGGATGAATATTTATACAGATACTAGATACGGCAATTTGCCAACAAATGATGATGGGGGAACGATATGTATACAAGAAATCTATTGGTTAAGAAAAAATTGGGATTTATATTGGTCAGTATCATGGTTGTTGCGTTATTACTAAGTGGTTGTGGTAACAACAATGCGGCTGTGAACAATGCAAACAAAACTACAGAAACTCCAACAGCAGACAATTCAACAACTAGTACTGAAGTAGCGGCACCCGCAGAGAAAACCGTAATCGATAGCATGGGACATTCCGTTGTTATCCCGGCCAATCCTGAACGAATTATCGGTTCATATCTGGAAGACTATCTTGTAACGCTTGGAATAGCTCCAGTAGCACAATGGTCAGTTGCCAATGGTATACAAGATTACCTTTCCACTGGTCTGAAGGATATCCCTACAATCAGTTATGATCTACCGCCCGAAGCAGTTGCAAGCTTCACTCCTGATCTCATTATCATTGGAGCAGAATCTCAAGTAGAGAACGGCCTTTATGAACAATATTCCAAAATTGCACCTACTTATGTATTAGGTTCTGAAGTCAATTCGGATTGGAGAACGGCACTGACTACCATTGCTGAAATCGTAGGTAAATCTGATGTTGCTGAGAAAGCACTTCAAGATTATGATCAAAAAGTTGCTGATACAAAAGTAAAACTTACGGAAGCCATTCAAGAACAATCAGCAGCCATTCTATGGTTAACAGGTAAACAATTCTACCTAGTTGATGAGACATTATCTAGTGGCGCTGTACTATATAGCGACCTTGGTATGACTCCTCCGAACTTAGTTGCTGAGATTCCTCAAGATGCCAAAGCAACATGGAATCCTATCTCACTTGAGAAATTAGCAACACTAGATGCTGATCATATATTTATTCTTAACAGTGATAAGGGTCAAGATGATGATACGACTAAGAGTACTATTTGGAGTAATCTAGCTGCTGTCAAAGCAGGCAATGTATATGAACTAGAATCGACAAGTAGCTGGTTATATACTGGATATATCGCTGGTGTACAAGTAATGGACGATGTAATCGCTAATCTTGTTAAATAGAATCAATTTCATAATTACGCAAACTTATTAAAATGTAACTATAGATTGACAGAATGAGTCATTCTGATCAATCTATAGTCCTTATTTAAGCTGCATAAGCGATTATGAAATTGATTCAAATATAATAATAAATTAGGGAGTGTCCTCAAGCCATGAATACGGCTTGGGACACTCCCTTTTCTAATCTATTCTAACTTCGTTATACTTCTCTTGCTAACATATAAAGAAAATAAGGTGCACCTATCAAAGCCACTACAATACCAGCTGGTATCTCTGTAGGCTGCAATATAGCTCTCCCTAAAGTATCCGCTAGAATGAGCATTAGAGCACCTATCAATGCTGAGGCAGGTAATAAATACTTATGTTGTGGACCTATCAATCTTCGCGCTAAATGAGGGCCTATCAATCCTACGAAGGCAATCCCCCCACTAACAGAAACACAAGACGCTGCTAATGCGATGGCTATTCCTAGAAGCTTCATACGTTCTTTCTCTACTGATATTCCAAAACCTGTAGCAACTTTATCACCAAATCCAAATGCATCTAAGATACGTGCCTTATAGAATGCATATGGAAGCAGTATGACTAACCATGGAATCAAAGCTAGAACGAAATCCCAGCTACTTCCCCATATCCTTCCTACTAGCCATACTGCAATCATATCATAATCATTATGATTCAGACGAAGCGAAAGCACCGTTAATATCGCACCCAAACCAGCAGATACGGCAATTCCAACAAGAATGAGTCGAATTGGGATGAGACCATCTTGTTTACTATAAGCTAATAAATATATAACCATACCTGTGAGACTAGCTCCTAGTAACGCCAGAAATGGCAACAATAACGTCGGTGCAGGCGTATTACTTGGGAAGAATGAAACAAACAGTACTACTGCTAATCCAGCACCAATTGTAATTCCTAGCAAACCTGGATCAGCTAATGGATTACGAGTTACCCCTTGTAGGATACAGCCTGACACAGCAAGCCCCGCACCTACTAGAATGGAGATAATAATTCGTGGAAGTCTGAATTCAAACAATATAAGATTTTGGAAATCTGTTCCTTGGCCTAAAATTGTATTAAGCACTTCCATAGGTGTTAGAGTAGATACGCCAGTGTTCATACTAATAATAAATGTAATGAAGATTAGAAATGCGAATATCAATATTAATGTAATTTTGTAGCTCTTCTTTTTTACTTTCTCCGGTCGGTTCAACTTGTTCAACTTCATGAAAGATTCCTCCCCTCTTTACGCGCCACATAAAGAAAGAATGGAACACCGAGTATCGCGATCAACGCCCCAATAGGTGACTCAAAGGGCGCATTAATCATTCTAGCACCAATATCAGCAACGGTTAGAAGAATTCCTCCTAGTATGGCTGAACAAGGTATGATCCAACGGTAATCCACGCCTACAAGAAGCCTTGCGATATGTGGAATAACAAGACCTACAAAGGAAATGGGTCCCGCAATCGAAACTGAGACGCCAGCTAGAATCAGAACTATCAGTGCTCCAAGCACCCTCACTATAGTCATTCGTTGACCTAATCCTTTGGCTATTTCATCTCCAAGACTAAGAATCGTGATGGAGCGCGACAAAAGTAGTGCGCAGATCAACCCAAGTAAGATCCATGGTGTTATTATTTCTAATTGGTTCCATTTCGCTCCTGCTGTTCCACCAGCGAACCAAAAAGCAATATCCTGACTCAAATTTGTATAAATGGCTACCCCTTCACTAAGAGCTGTGAATAAGGCACTGATCGCAGATCCTGCAAGTACAAGTCGAATAGGAGTCATACCTTTACGTGAAAGTGCTCCGATACCATAGACTAAAATCAAACTTATTGCTGCTCCAATAAAAGATAATAGCATCATCCAGTTATATGATAACCCTGGAAAGAAGGCAAAAGAGATGGCTACCATAAATATCGCCCCTGCATTAATGCCTAGAATTCCAGAATCAGCCATTGGATTTCTGGTCATGCCTTGCATAATAGCACCTGCCACTGCAAATCCTGCTCCAACTAAGATATCCGCTAATGCTCTTGGCACACGTATTTCTTGAATGATCCCATGTTCTGTTATGTTTGAATTGTAATGAAAGATTGCATCCCATACCGTACGTAGCGGAATGTTAACCGCGCCTACTGATATAGACAACATCAATCCTACAATTAATACCAGCATTCCTATAATGAGCACGAATATTGCCATTCTAGGACGTCTGTAAATAGGCTGACTAATCAATCTCTCCGTTTCACTTTCTTTCTCACTTTTTAATTTTTTCAACATGAGCTACCCTCTTCTATTTATTTCCTAATGTACTTATAACTGATAACAATTATCATTAACTAGTTTATCAGTTGCTTAAATGAGTGTCTATCTTTAAATATCAATGAATATAACGTATGATAGCAGTGAAGCTATTTCTAAGGAGGGACATATCCATGTCTACAAGTAAAGCTAAAAAGATCCGGCAAAAGCTAGAAAAGCAAGGTAAATTGAATCCTGAACTCATGCGAGGTTCTTGGATGGGTGTTAATCCGATTGTTCGAACAATGCCCACACTGAAACAGAAAGTCTCACATCTTCATAAGAAGCACAAAAGGAATCCGGGCTTAGACAGCAACGATTCCTTTTTATATACTCACTTTAATAAAATCCTGCTGATTTCTTCGTAATTCTTAACAATATAATGAGGTGTATGATTAGATTCTGGTTGAGCATTCCTAGGATTGAACCACAACATGTTCCATCCTGCATTCATTGCTCCTACAACATCATTACGCCATGTATCTCCGATATAATAACTATGTTCTGCCGTCGTTTCTGTCATCTCATTTACATAAGCAAATAATCGTGGATCAGGCTTGTCTAAACCAACCCCACCCGAAACGAATATATGATTATCAAGAATCACATCATCCAGACATAATGACTTAATCTTTCTCATTTGATGTTCTAGTGGACCGTTCGTAATTAGCCCGACTGTAACACCCTGAACTTGTAACTGTTTAAGTAATACAATTGCTCCATCATAGGGCTTAATCTTAAACTGTCTCGCTAGATATTGTGACTGAACTTCCACTGCTTGTTCCTTAGTAAGGCTTATACCAAATTCTTCAAGAGCGAGAATATACCGCTTACTTCGCATCTCCTCCAGAATTGCCACGCCATCCACAGCATTTACATTTCTATTCTGTTCCGTTAACAGATCACTGTAATATCTAACCCTGTGATAAGCTGATTCATAAGGGAACTCTTCCGCTAGAAGAAGTACATGCTGTAGTGCAAATCGAAGTGGATCTAAATGATCATAGAGTGTGTCATCTACATCAAAGAATACACCAATCGTTGAATTAACTTGTCCCAAAATAACGTCCCTCCCTGCTTTCTTACCCAACAGTTGCATTAATAATAATTCATCTTCATTCTAGATTAATTATGTTTGTCTCTCTTCTGAATTTCGTGTACTCCCATCACTACGGCAACTAATTCATAACTATCTAATTCCTTGGCGTCATTACACAAACGAAAGGCACCTGATTGTAACCAATTGTTTATTCTAGAGAAAGAAGCAACGTTCTCACCATTACTTTTTTGAATTATATATTCTTTTGAAAATGCAGGTGATGTGATTTCAAAGATTCCCCGGTTATCCGTTTCGTACTCATACTTTTTTTTAAGGAAACTCATTCGTCTACTTAATACACCTAACTGTATATCTCTTCGATCAGCAATAACCCATTTATTTAATAACATCCGAAACTTCCCTGTACATGCGAGTTGTCCAGAAGAAACATATACATCAAGGGAAGAACTAAACGCCGATTTCAAATCAATTCTACCTATCACTTCTCCTGCGGTATTCATAATATCTGATTCACCTGAACTGAAGAAGTTATCTTTAAAATATAATTCCAATCACAATCTCTCCCTTAACTGATATGGAGTTCCTATTGGATATCTCACCGTATTCTAACACAATCATTTAATGGTAGACTATGTTACTTACTATATACAAGATTGCCTGGGAAATAGAATGATAAATGTTGAATAAGCAAAAACCCGCTCGAAATATCTGCGGGCTCTACTAATTAAACAGAAATCGCAGGTAATGATTATTTAGAAGAATCAACAAGTTTGAAATCATCATAATGAAAAGCGGGTGCAACAACACAAGTAACAAATGTAGGCTCGTCACTCACAGTTTTCGATGTTTGCCACACATTAGCTGGAACTAATGCTTGTGGTACTTGTCCATTCTCAATATCCATACCTAGAATAATCTTCTCACCATCTTCTGGATGCTCACCTGTACCACCCAAAGACAGTTCAATAGGACCACCAGAATGATATAACCATAATTCATCAGACAACACGACATGCCAAGCAGATACTTCACCTGGATGGAGTAGGAAGTAAGTAGAACTTGCTGCCGCCCGGGCACCCGAATATTGTGGACCTAATACAGTCTTCGGAATTTCATATGAAGCCTTCCATATTTCTTTGAACCAGCCACCTTCAATATGTGGTTCTAGATTCAATAACTTTACCAATGGTGATAGATGTTTTGTCATTTAGAATTCTCTCCTTTGTTATTTATCTAGTTCATTCTCTACATCTTACTACAAGATATCCCATCTTGCCCATAACTCCCGAGGATTCAACTCGTAAATCTCATTTTCCCTATACATGAATTGATGCATAATAAATTCTCTACGAATAGTGGCGAAATCCTCGTGAAATAGTTTGATGAACTGATTGATTTCCTGCTCCGTGTACTTCCTACCGCTCTCTAGCTGACTAACTAAATGCTCCAGAATAATCAGCTTCTTCTTCAATTGAGCTGGTATCTGCTTCAATTTCCCTTCAGGTGTTATAAAGTTTCTTACAACAGAGTCTTGTAGTTTCTTATGAGTATCATCCATATCGTCCCACGCTCCTTCTTTCGCTACATTACGATAGATTACATCAAGAATTGCCGTTGCATTATTGTGAATAAAATATTCATTTAAAGTGAAATAAATCGTATTCTTGTCTCTTCGCTCATTAATTAGACTAGCTTCACGCAATTTATTAGCATGATGAGTTATGGTGGCAGGTGTAACACATAGCTTCTCAGCTAATATTTGGCCATTACATTCACCTTCAGCGAGTATGATCAGAATCTTTATTCTTGTTGGATCTGCCAAAGCTTTATGATAGTTGACTAACTTATCAAGTTGCATGGTTGAATACCTCTCCCTTATCTGATTTAACAATTATCTAATTAGATTGTTATTAAATTAGATACTATTCAACTTCTTCATACTTGTCAAGCCAAATAGCCTGAAGAATAATAATCTTCCGGCTATTTCAATCTATCTTTTAAATTCATCCATATTACCAAACGTACTCATTACCCCGAAGACCACGGCTGGCCAACAGAGTTTACTATCTGCCCTGTCTCTACAGCTTCCTTCATTAATATCGATAGATACTGATCTTGTGATGCTTCAGCTAAACTATAAAATGAGTTCCCTTTATCAGCTACATATAGACCCATTTTATAAAGACAGGTTGCAATAGCAATTTCATCATCAGATAATCTACCTGGAATAAACTGATTCTGATAGAGCCATTCTCCACCTAACTGAATTCCTCTATGATAGTAACCTTCTAGATTCCCATTATGTCCTGTGTCCACTCTGCGAAGTTCATGAAATACTGGAGTCTTATAATCCTCTAAGTAGCTTACTTCCTGATTCATAATCTCTCCTCGATCACCTCTAACTAATACGCGGTTCTTCCGAATCCAAGAAAAATACTGATCTCCTGTGAAATCGAATACAGCAAGTTTATCAGCGAATTGTAATGTCAGGAGTTGCTGAATTGAATCCTTCCGTTCTTCATAACGGGGTATTCCCTGACGATCAGGACCTTGGATGATGGGTGATACAAACTTTTGACCCGTGATCCTTGCATCTTCATATCCGATTCCAAGGTAATTTCGAATCAGACTTATTCCATGATATCCGTGTGCAGCAGAGATTTGTACCTGCGAAATATCACCAAGCTTACCCGATCGTGACAAAGCTATCCGAGCAGCATGCATCGGTTGGAATAAATATTGCTCCGCAATTTCAATCTTTGCATTTCTCGGGACAGACTTATATAGCCGAATTAAACCATCAACATCTGGGGCAGGTGGTGTTTCAGCTAAAATGGGTATATCAAGGTTGCTCAATTGAATGATCAATTCTGGATTAGCTTCCCATATCACCGACAACACTACAAATGCATAGTCCATCTGATTCACAAATTCATCTAAATGACTAACTGTGCGCACATTCCATTGTCGTTCCATAGCTCGCGCCTTCTTCTCATCACGAACAAAAATACGACTCACTTCAAATTGTTCTGGTAGTTCCTTTGCAATACGGAGATAGAACTCCGCTCTCCAACCCCCGCCAATGATTCCGAACACAATTTTATCCATTTGTTTGCCTCCTTCACCAATCATAGGAATAGATAAAGATATCTTTATGCATTCAATGATGTATTACAAACTCGTCCAACTTTTCTCCATCCTTATCATATGCCTGAAAAGTTAAGGAGTCGCCTTTAATTTGAACTCCTGCAAACATTTGCTTTTCATTCTGAAAATGGACCTGATGATAAAATTGATTACCCTTCTGCTCGTTGAACTTTTGTCCTGCAGTATTCGTAACGACATACACCGTTCCTTCATGATCGTTAATCATGTTATCACCATCACCTACAATTTCTCCATCTCGCAAAGGATATGAACGTGAATACTCATGATTATGACCTTGTAACACAAGATCCACCTTATATTGATCGAATATGGATACCCAATCACCTACTTTTTTGTTCATATTACCTCCGTATGCTCCTCTATGCATGGCTACAATCTTCCACGGTAACTCCGTAGCTGCTAGATCCTCTTCTAACCACGTTGTCTGTTCTTTAATATTTGATTCGGTATTTAAGATAACAAAATGTGCTGATCCATAGTCAAAAGAGTAGGATGTTCCTTCGATTGAGTTCTCTGCACCATTATTCGGTAAATTGAAATGAGAAGTGAAATGATCTGCTACGCCATCTACCTCATCATGATTCCCCGTAACAGGCATTAATGGCACTTGCGATACCCATGGCTCAGCTTCACTAAAGAAATGATCCCACGCTTTATCATCATCAGATTCTTCAGTCATATCACCATTATGTATGATAAATTGAGCTGTTGGAAAAATCTCAAATGCTTTATTCAACGTTTTGCCCCAAAGTATAAAATCCTCTTCTGTAATGCCCTGTGAATCCGTAACATTAATGAATGTAAATTCATTCAATGATCTAGCTTCCGTCGTAAATATTGCAGGCTTGCTCCAATCTTTATCCCCCCCGCTACCAACGCGATAGGAATATGTTGTTCCTGGCTCAAGATTACTGACTTTCGCTTTATGAACCCCTTGAACCTGCTGACTGCTTGCTATAGTAGATGTAATTCCAGTAATTGTTGTAACAAGCTCTTTATCAAATTTCAATTCAGATCCTTTAACTATCTGTAGTACAGATGAAACATTAGAGTTATCCGTATACCACGTAAATGCTCGACTTGTCTTAGCATCGTCTATGAACGTCATCACCAGTGACTTTGGCTTTTTCCTTTGATCCGCCTTCATCCATTCCAGACCAATAACAATAGTTAATATTAATAGACCTATTAAGAGTAGCCAGATTACTTCTTTTTGCAATCTCATCTCACGCCTCCCAATACCTGAAATTATTCATATATTGATTCCCTTGTTGTTTATTACGATACCGTTCCAAGACTAACAAAGTCAATTACAACGAAATCATTCATCCCTATTTGTAAATTCTATGTAAAATATTCAGTTAACATTCAGTTTACACTCAGAGAAAAATCAGGTTTATGCATTATACTTTTTTTCATGGCAACGAAGAAAAGAGGTGTGATTTATAAATGAATCTAAAGTACCGTAATGAACTTAAATATTTCATTAATCAGCATCAATACCATATTATCCGTCAAAGATTAAAAAACCTCGTACAGCAAGATGAGCATGTTGGATCTAATGGAGAATATTCTATTCGAAGCCTGTACTTCGATGATATTAACAATAAAGCTCTGCATGAGAAATTAGGGGGAGTTCGTGACCGTTCCAAGTACCGAATCCGAATTTATAATAAAGACGATAAGATCATTCATTTCGAGAAAAAGATTAAATTCAGAGATTATATCGCTAAAGATAAAGAACCCCTAACTAGAGAAGTTGCCGATGAACTAATAGCCGGTAATTACGAAGTGTTATGTGACTCAGACAAGCCTTTACTAAAGGAATTATGTAATGAAATGAAAGTTAATTTACTACGTCCAAGGGTCATTGTCGATTATGTTCGAGAACCCTATGTATGCGCTAATGGGAATGTCAGAATTACCTTTGATAAAGAACTTCGAACCGGTCTTCATTCTGTGAACATGTTCGATAAGAACCTGCATTGTGTAAGTGCTATCGACAACAATCTTATTATTCTAGAAGTTAAATATGATGAGTACATTCCGGAATATATTAGAATCGCCTTACAAATTGAAGGTCTAAACAAACAATCTGCTTCAAAATATGTTATATGTCGTAAATATCTAAAGACCAATTCCTGGGAGGATTATTAATTATGAGTGCAACAACTGCTAATGAAACAACTAATTTTACAGATATAATAAAGAATACGGTGATTGATAATTTTGTATCTGATATCAGTCTCTCCAAAATATTGATCACGATGGTTGTTTCATTTATAATCGGATTCTTCATCTTTCTTCTGTACAAGCGTGTATTTAGTGGAGTTCTATATTCTAAAAGCTTTAATGTATCCCTCATCGGGATGACCATGGTTACTTCAATGATCATTATCGCAATTAATTCTAATTTAGTACTATCTCTCGGTATGGTCGGAGCACTCTCCATTGTTCGCTTTAGAACACCTATTAAAGATCCTACTGATCTGATCTTCTTGTTCTGGTCTGCGGCTGTTGGTATCATATGTGGTGCAGGATTTTTCACTCTCGCAGTGATCGGTTCAGTTATTGTCGGTTTGATCATGTTCCTATTTATCAAAAGATCATCCATTGAAACCCCTTATTTACTTGTCGTGAACTGTGATGATGATACCAGTGAACTTGCGATTCATAAAGAACTCAATTCAACTGTTAAACGGTTTAACGTGAAACAAAAAACAGTAACAAACGGCAACATTGAATTAACATTAGAAATTCGCTTAGACGACAAAGAAGGAAGCTTTGTTAACAAACTAAATGGCATAACTGGAGTTAAAAATGCCATACTTATAAGCTATAGCGGCGACTATGTATCATAAGGATGGGATGGTGTTAATAAGATGAAAGCAAAATCATTGAAGCTTCTTCTATGCACCTGTTCCATCTTCACCATTATAGCTTTGGTAGGATGTACAGCGAATGAGTCTACAAAAGGCATAGAAGATTCCGAGGTCGCGAGTACCACTAAGACCTCAGCGGATGATGAAAATATAGCTACCAACGTATTTCCTAAAGATGAAGTCATTGACGTCAAGATAACCATTGATGAAGAAGACTTTCAAAGTATGTTAGACAATGCATCAGCAGAAGAAATGATGACTGCATCTGTGAATTATAATGGGGTGCAGCTAGATAATGTCGGTATACGCACGAAGGGGAATCTCAGTTTACGAAGTGTAGTTAGCATGGAAGATTCGGAACGATATAGCTTTAAGCTATCTTTTGATGAATATATATCTTCCCAGACGTTCTTTGGAATCAGTAAAATAAATCTTAACAACAGTTATAGTGATGCGAGCTATATGCGAGAATATCTAGCTTATGAGCTTGCAGAAGAAATGGGACTTCCCACGCCGGGATATTCATTTGTAAACATTTATATTAATGATGAACTATGGGGATTCTACTTAGCTGTTCAACAAATTGATGATCAGTATCTTCAATCAAACTTCGGAAATTCTTATGGAGCATTATACAAAGCCGACATGAGTGGCTCAGGGAATGACCTCGCCTGGATTGATGATAATATTGAATCCTATTCCGGACTTCTTCAGAAATCCGAATTATCTAACGATGATATTCTTGTTGATATGATAAATGAGTTGAATAACGGAAGTGACTATGAAAAATACTTAGATGTTGAAGAAGCACTGAAATTCATTGCGCTGAATGTCTTAACGAATAACAGCGATAGCTATCTCGGAGGAAATAAGCATAACTACTATTTATATGAAGATGATGGTGTTTTCTCCATTCTCCCTTGGGACTATAATATGGCATTTGGCGGAATGGGATCTATGGGATCTTCGAGTCTTCTGATCGATGAACCCACTCAAGGTAACTTAGTAGATCGACCTCTAGTTGCCAAACTTCTTGCTGTAGATGAGTACAAAGAAATGTATCACGACATTCTTCAACAAGCGACTGAAGGATATCTATTATCCTCCACATTTAGCGAACGAGTTGAAGAACTTTCCACCATGATTTCGACCTACGTTGAGAAAGACCCAACTGCCTTCAATACATTCGATGAGTATCAGAACTCTGTAACGGAACTCGTAACTATTAACGACACCCAAGTGAGTTCTATTGATCAACAACTTGCTGGAACCATAGCATCCTCCGGTGACGGGTCAGGTAGCGGTGGCGGAATGGGCATGGGTGGTGGCAGGAATCGAGGGATGGGTGAGGGTCGAGGTGAATTTGATATACCAGCTATGGCTGGCGTTAATGAACAGACCTCACCGACAGCACTAGATACTCAGGGCGCATCTAGTATACCTACTCAAGGTGCTCCTTCTGCTCCTGCCGATGGAAACACGCCTTCTCAAGGTGAACAAGGCTTCCCAGCCGATATTCCCGAAGATATGCCAGCTTATTTCGAAGCTGGTGGATTCCCTGGAGGCGGTATGGGCGGTGAGCGTCCAGAAGGAATGGGTGGCGGATTTGGGGGATTTGGCGAGCGGAGCAATCAACCGCAAGGAAGTGTAAAAGAGGCGATCACTGCGGGAATTGCACTAGTTATCATGCTCTTATCCGGTATGTTCATTACCTTCTATAAACGTAAAAAACTCTAATAGTAAATAATCCCTTCCGATTTCGGAAGGGATTATTATTGCTATCTCAATCACTATAATTGAACTTAATATTAAGCTTTCAAATCTGTTTTCTTAGTAAACAACTCGCTTATTAATATCCCAAAATCAATATCAATAAGGTTATCCACTCTATAAAAAGCTGGGTCAAATTCAAGTGATTTCGTTATTTCATTCGGTGTGACAATACAATGCATCCCAGCAGCCGCTGCCGCAAGGGATCCGTTCGGTGAATCTTCAATTGCAATTGCCTCTTCAGCCTTAACACCCAGACATTCCAATGTCTGCAAATACAACTCAGGATCAGGTTTCACATTCTCCACATCATCCGATGTTCGAATACACTCGAAATAATGGCGAATTCCTAATTGATCTAAATATTTATCCACCCATTCTCGCGAAGAACTTGAAGCGAGACCTATTTTAATTCCGGAAGTTCTAGCAGCTTCAAGATATTCTAAGATACCAAGACGGACTTTCTCTTTCTCCATTAACTGAGAGTATCGTAACTTTATCGATTGTCGGAATTGTTTCCGATCAATTGGAAGCTTCATCTCTGTGATTAAATATTCATAAGGATCAAAGTTATTTAGATTTGTTCCGATACATTGGGAGTACAAATCTAAAGTCAAATTGACTCCATATTTTTCGTATGCCTGACGAAAGGAAACAAACCAAGCTGTTTCTGTATCAATAATCGTTCCATCCAGATCAAAAATCAACGCCTTTATCATTGTATTCCTCCAGTATAAATAATTTTATAATAAATTTAGATTTTTTCTATAATTTCAAACAACCGCGCGGTTACAGGATTAGAAAATCCAACTGTTAATTCACCCGATTCCTGATCCCATGTCCATGTAGGTTGATTCTGCTGTGGGTAGACACATTTAACCGACACTTCTTTGCCAGCTAATACAGGTAGTGGAATCAATTGAGTCTCATTCGAATTCTCGAGTCTCCAAACAGCTAAATAATGCCTTTCTTCATGGTGTATACCATAACTTATCCACGGATCCTGTTGAGTCGGTAATCCTAATGGCCAGAAAGGGAGTCCATTGGCAATGTCGTGTCTCATTGATTTATAATAATCAAGCGCTTCTTTCACCAGTTGTTTGCGATTAGCACTCAACTCAGCAAGATGTCCACTTTGATGCACACGAAGCAGCATCGCATTGACCATATTAAAGATAACTTCTTCGTCATCACCTTCAGTCAAAGGGTAGGACCAGATTGCAGATTGCTCAGGTGTCAATGCGGACGGCGAACTTGCCGCTATTGCTGCATACTTCACATAGTTCTCCTGATCACTTGTAGATTGTATACTATGGCGACTAAGCATCGCATAATCTATTCGCATACCCCCACTGGAGCAGTTTTCAATCACAAGTTCAGGATATTTATTAAATATTTCATCAAGCCAACGAAGATAAGCACGATTATGCTGAAGTAACCCATCACCAAAGCTATCTGCATTTTTTTCCGTCCCTATGCCTGCATTGATATTATAATCCATCTTAATATAACCTACCCCGTACTCTTCCACTAATCTATCAATCACTTCATTTGCATGCGATATAACTTGGTCATTTCGGAAATCAAGATGATACCGACTGCGATCCTTCACAAGTTTCCCATGTCGCATAAAGAACCAGTCATCATTTGTATCCTTAAGCTTGGGACTATTAATCCCTATTACCTCAATCTCTAACCACAATCCTGGGGTCATACCCTTGCTTCGTATATAGTCGAGTACAAATTTAATTCCTTCTGGGAATCGTACGGATGAAGGTAGCCACTCCCCTACTCCATCCCACCATTGCCCTTCCGAATACCAACCACAATCGATACAGAAATATTCACATCCTACTTCAGCTGCCGCATCAATCAAAGGTATCAGTTTCTCCGTCGTTGGATTTCCCCAAAGGCAGTTCATGTAATCGTTAAAAATAACCTTCAATTCACGATTATCCGTATTAGGGCGACGTATAACTCTACGATATGCCGTTAATTGCCCAATCGCCTTCTCGAATCCCCCTGAAGATGATCCAAAAGCTATAGGGACAGATTGGAACTGTTCATTCGGGTGCAATGTCTTCATCCAGTGATTATCATGCTCTGTTGGCCCACTAATTAGAATACTTAAGTGATCATACTGATCAATAATCTCCCAATGCCATGAACCATTATGTTCTATTTGCCAGAAGTAGTTAGTCTTCTCTTCTTTATTCTCCAAATACCCCATCGGTATATGTTCACTGGCCGACCACGAACCTGTATTACTACATGAGATCCGCTTGGAAGAACGATCTGTTACATGTGATAATCCCAGTTCCGGCAATGTATATTTACGCCATTGTAATTCGCTTTGCCATCCATTATGCGGAATCCAACATTCGATCTTTTCATCACGATCCATTTGTCCTTCCTTCGCTAGCCCTGTTAATGTGAAAGATGACACATATTCAACATTTAATTCCTTGTCCCCTTGATTCTCGAGAACAGTCCAGCTACGAATAAGGGATATTTCATTGTAGAACTGCATATGTGAAATAGCTACAAGTTGAGTCATATGATCAATCAGAGTAATTTCAATCTTTCTACCCAGCCCATTCCGATAGTCCTGATGTGTCTTGTACTTCATTCTCAATCCAGGATATGATGCACGATGACTTCTTCCATGGTATTCATCACGATCCTCTCCAGAACATTGAATTTCTAGAAGTCTGAATCCTTTTCTTTGGTGTTCTTGCACACTTTCCAATTGAAATGGCTTTACTCCAAGATGTAGTAATAACACATCCAAATCATCTTCGATAGAAACAACAAGATGTAATCCATTCTCTGTAATCTCAATATACTGAGTCATCATACACACTCCTCTTGATGGATATATTCTTATTCTTATCTGAACATATCATACCTTCAAGCAACCTTCCAAGCAAAATAGGGAAAGCCATTCAGAAAATGGCTTTCCCTATTTATATCATTTGATAGTAGTACACTATCCTAATTATTACTACTAATATGATTAAGAAATGACTTGGTGCGCTCTAGTTGAGGATTCTCAAAAATTTGTTCAGGCGTACCCATTTCAGCGATCTCACCTTTATCCATAAAGATCACCCGATCTGCCACATCTCTGGCGAAATTCATTTCATGAGTCACAATAATCATCGTCATTTTTTCTTCTGCAAGTTGTTGAATAACACGTAACACCTCACCCGTTAGTTCTGGGTCTAATGCTGATGTCGGTTCATCAAACAAAAGGATCTTAGGATTCATCATCAAAGCTCTGGCTATGGCCACCCTTTGCTTTTGACCTCCCGAAAGATTGGCCGGATAGACATCAGCCTTGTCAGAAAGGCCTACCTTCTTCAATAATTCCGTACTCCTAAGACGAATTTCAGCAAGATTAATCTTTTTTAGAGCTTTTGGAGCTAGTTCTAGATTATCCTGAACAGTTAAATGAGGAAATAGATTAAAATTCTGGAATACCATCCCCATACCTGATGTGATAACTCTGATTCTCGCAGCACTTGGATATTCCCCGTCCTCAACAAGTGACTCACCTTCTATACGGATACTACCACCAGTAATCTCTTCAAGATGGACTAAACTTCGTAACATCGTACTCTTCCCTGATCCAGATGGGCCAATAACAGCTACTACTTCTCCTAGATTAACTGAAAAGCTAACCTTTTCTAGGACATCCAGGCTACCAAATGACTTTTTCAAATTCAATACTTCTATCATACTTGTCATATCTCGACATTCCTTTTATTCAAATTTATATCGTTTCTCTATCGCCTTAAAGAAGAGTGTTAGCACTAATGTCATGATTAGATAGATCACACCCGCTACAAAAAAAGGCATGATGGTAAAATCTCTATTCACTGCAGTCTTCGCGTAATGTAGTAATTCTGGTACTGCAACAGCATATAGGAGCGCTGTATCTTTCACTAAGGTAATAGATTCATTCGCTATAGCTGGTAGCGCTACACGAATCATCTGAGGTATAATCACTTTTCTCATGGTCTGCCATTTACTTAAGCCGAGTACTTGTGCAGCCTCATGCTGTCCCTTATCAATTGAGAGAAGTCCACCTCTAAATATTTCTGCGAAATAAGCCGCATAATTCAATACAAATGCAAGGCTGGCTGCTACGAATCGATCGAATACTAGATATTCCCCAATGATAGGAAGGGTGGGAAGGCCAAAACAAAAGAATAGCAATTGTAACAGTAAGGGAGTGCCCCTCACGACATATACATAAGTATTCGCTATCCATACGATCGGTATTAAACGGCTCCTAGCCATTAGTGTAATCATAAATCCTAGGGGTATAGACAGAATGATGGATAGCACGAAGAGAACAAGGGTTGTCTGAGCTCCTTCCAGCATGGGTTTCGTAATACTTATTAAATAATCCAAGCTCATTTCATAGTCGTCTCCTAAGTAAAGAAAACCGGAATCATTATTACTCTCCGGTTTTCTACATATTATTGTTAATCCTATGGTTTAATAGGTCACTTATTTCAGTACCTTATCTTCTCCAAACCACTTAACTGAAATCTCTGAAGCCGTTCCGTCTATGTTCAATTCATCTAATGCAGCTTGCAAATCATTCAATAATTCCTCATTCCCTTGTTTGACACCAATTCCGTATTGTTCAGGTGCGAGGGATTCATTTAACAATTTGAAGCTTCCTTCTTCCAAAGCCATGTAATAATTTGCTACTACCTCATCAATGATTACCGCATCTGTACGACCTGATTTCAGGTCACTAAGTGCCATAACATTATCTGAGTATTCAGTTACACCTTTAATAATATCTTTCACAGGATTGGCATTTAATGCATCAGCTGCTGATGAGAGAGATTGAAGTCCAAGATTCTTATCAGCTAAATCATTAAGCACACTATATTCAGACGTTGCTAGGACAACCGCTACCTGACTATTCTCTAGGTATGGCTTACTGAACAGCACTTTTCCTTTTCGTTCATCTGTAATTGTATAACCATTCCAAATCAGGTCAATTCGACCACTGTTAAGCTCGGATTCTTTTGAAGACCAATCAATAGGTTGAAATGAAACCTCTTTACCCATCTTCTCAATCGTTGCCTTAGCATAATCGATATCGAACCCAACAAGCTCATTATTATCATCTCTGAAGCCCATTGGTGCAAACTTATCATCAATCCCAATGACCACTGTATTGCCATCTTTATTATTCGAACCCGAACACCCAGCCACAACCATCATAACCATTCCTAGTAAGATGGCAACTATTGATATCTTCTTCATGTGTTTCCCCCCGTAATAATAGCCTCTGTCTTTTCGCTTTAGTTCATTAATACGTTATCAGACTATTATAATACCATAATAAAGTCCCTATTTCGAGAGAAAACATTATAAATTTGTAACGGATATGTGAAGAGTTATAACGCTAAATAACCACCTTATGTAGGTGGTTATTTGTATGGAACTATTAAGAGGTGTACTGTGACCTCATTTATAGAAATGGATTAGATTCCTTTTTTCCATAACTTCCTCAAGAATTTCAATGAAATCATCTGAAGTACTTGCTTCTTTCGCTAGTTGATATATGTTTAATAATTCTTCATCATTAATCATTTCTATAACTGACGGATGTGATGACGAGAAGATATGACTCATGCTACCCTCCACAGGATTTGTTGTAATGAATATTTAATAGACTTGTGAAAGGTTACCATGTTCGAATCAAAATGTCTCCCGTTATTCCTCTGTTGAATTTATCTTTACATTACTAGCATAATGTGTATGTTTTTTTTGTTTTTATATATTGAGACTTTTGTAAAATCCACCCGTCTCGATCAACGTTTCATGCGTTCCCCATTCTATTAATCGTCCATTCTTTAATACTAATATCTGATCCGCTTTACGAATGGTGTTTAATCGATGTGCAATGACAAAGCTTGTTCGCCCTTCCATCAATCGATGAAGTCCTTCTTGTATCTTTATCTCTGTTACTGTATCAATACTACTAGTTGCCTCATCTAAGACTAGAATCGAAGGATCTGCGAGGATAGCTCGAGCAATAGATATGAGTTGTTTCTGCCCCTGACTAATTCCTGCCCCTTCAGGCATAAGAATCTTATCATAACCACCATCCATACGTTCAATAAAGTAGTGTGCATTAGCAAGCTTTGCCGCTTCTACAACCTCATTATCACTTGCAGTAAGCTTTCCATAACGAATATTATCGCGAATAGTCCCTTCAAATAGAAAAGAATCCTGTAATACAAATGCCATGTGAGATCGTAAACTCTCTCGTCGAATTGTACTAATATCATGTCCATCAATGGTGATTTCCCCATGGTTGGGATCATAGAATCTCGCAAGTAACTGGATTAATGATGTTTTCCCCGCTCCCGTCGGTCCAACCAACGCGATCATCTCTCCTTGCTGCGCAGAGAAACTCACATTTTTTAATGTTTCATTCCCTTGGTCATATGCAAAGGAAACGTTAGTGAATTGAACATCACCTTTTACCTGTTCTAATGTGGTTGAATTAGTCTCATCATTTGTTTCTTCTTCCTCATCAAGAATCTCAAATACACGCTCTGCCCCTGCTATGGCTGACAACATCGTATTCCATTGATTGGCCAAATCATTGAGTGGTCTAGTGAATTGTCTAGCATACTCAATGAATATGATAATCACACCAATCGAGATTTCCCCTCGAATCACAAGAATTCCACCCACTCCAGCAATTAGGGCGAAGCTTAAATTATTCAGTGTATTCATCAGTTTCGGAATAAATCCAGATATACTCTGTGACCAGAACCCAGATTGTCTTATCTTCTCATTGTGTACCCTCAATTGATTCATAACTCTTTGTTCTTGAGAGAAGGACTTAATGATACGTTGACCAGAAAGCGTCTCTTCAATAAATCCATTCAATTCACCTAAGTTACGCTGCTGTTCTCTGAATAAGGGACCCGTTCGCCGAGTAATCGCACGCATCCCTAACACCATTAATGGAACAACGATGAAAGTAAGCAATGTCAATAATGGGCTAAGAGATAACATAATTACCACTGTTCCAACTAATGTTAATACACTCGAGAAAATTTGAATAACAGAACTATTCAGCGTTGAGCTAACATTATCAATATCATTTGTTAATCTACTCATCAATTCGCCCTGTTGGCGTTTCCCAAAGAATGGAATAGATAGCCTATGTAAATGTTGAAATAAATCCACTCTCATACGAAATACGGTTTCCTGGGCAATTTTTATCATCCAAATATTTTGTAACCAGAGCGTTGTTGAGTGTAGCAAATAGACTACACCCAATGCGATAAGAAAATACACCCATGTTCGGTCTACAGGACTCTCAATAAATGTATCGATGGCGACACCAATCATATAAGGTCCCAATAAAGTTAGAGTAGAACTAATGAATACCATAGCAAGAACCATGATAATCCTTGTTTTACGCTGAGAAAGGTAATTCCATAATCTCTTTAGCGTACCAGAGATATCTTTTGCTTTCGGTATATTTCGTTTTTTTGAATGAAGATGTTTATCCCCAAGGAGTGTTCGATCTGTCAGTGGTCGAGGATAACCAAAGGGTTCACTTAACTCTTTCCACATGAGATATGCCCTCCTCTCCAATTTGTGATGCATAGATATCCTGATAAAGATCACTGACTGTAAGTAATTCGTCGTGACTTCCTTGTGCAATTAAATGCCCATCATCTAACAAGAGTATAAGATCCGCTCCAATAGCAGCTCTTACCTTCTGAGTAATGATAAATGTTGTACACGACACCTTCTTCAAATCTTCCAGAAGTGCAGCCTCTGTTCGAACATCTAATGCACTAGTACTATCATCAAGCAATAATATCTTTGGTTGTCTAACCAAAGCCCGTGCAATGGTCAGACGCTGTTTCTGTCCTCCTGATAGATTTATCCCTTTCTGCCCTAACATCGTATCGTACCCCAATGGAAGTTCTATGATGCTATCATGTATCTGAGCTAATTTTGCTGCGTCTCTAATTTCTTCACGAGAGGCATTTAATTTCCCCCAAGCTATATTGTCATGTATTGTACCTGCGAAGAGCATCACTTCTTGTGGAACATAACCAATTTCGCCCCGTAGATGTTCTATTTCAATTGTATGTAAGTCCTTACCATCGATTATAATCCTTCCTTCGTCCTGTTCATAAAGTCTAAGTATAAGTCCTAGCAATGATGATTTTCCGGATCCTGTCATCCCCATGATTGCAATCGTATTTCCCTCGTTTGCCTCAAACGAAATGTTCTGAAGTATAGGAGATTTTGACCCAGGATACCGAAACGATACTGAATCAAACTTAATATTCCCCAATAAGGCATGCTTATTGTCTTTACCATCAACTACATCCAAGAGATCACTCTTTGTTTCAATAACCTCGGCAATCCGTTGAGCTGATGCTCGCGCTCTTGAAAAATTAACAACAATCATTGAGAACACAGATAAAGCCCCTGTTGTACGCATCGAATAATTTACCACAGCAACGACCTCTCCAATTGTTGCATCTCCCGTATCAATCTCGATCTGTCCAAACCACAAAACCGCTATTATTCCAGCATTCATAATTAGTAAAATAAAAGGCATTGTAAGTTCCGTTAATCGCAAAACCGAAATGGTGCGCTCCATTAATTCTTTGCTTGTGTTTGAAAAGCGAATAACTTCATGTCTCATTCGTCCAAATACTCTAATCAATCTCATACCAATCAAATTTTCTTGAATAACACTATTTACAGCATCAAGGCTCATTTGGACATTCCTAAATAGCCTACCTGCTTTTTTCATTACCCAGAATAAGAAAATCAGCAATATTGGAACAGTCAAAATTAACAGCACCGCTAGCTTTGGATATACAACGAATGCCATGATAACACTTCCAACAACAAGTAATGGGGCACGCATCATAATTCTAAGACCCATAAATATGGTATTTTGAAGCTGTGTCACATCATTGGTCAATCTTGTAATCAAAGAAGATGAAGCAAATCGATCAAATACTGCTAGACTATAAGATTGTATCTGTGCATATACCTTTTCCCTCAGATCAAATGCAAAGCTTTGACTTACGTGGGAAGCGAAAAAAGAACTTAACAATCCGCTGGTTAAAGCTAATAACGCCATTACAACTAAGATTCCTCCCCACATCAATACAACCCGGAGTTCTCCTTGTCTAATTCCATCATCGATCATTTTGGATATGATGAAAGGTTGCATCAATTCAACCATAAGTTCAATTAACATCATGACGATAGAAGCATAAGTCGCAACTTTATATTTTTTCAAAAAAGAAATACACGTAAGCATTATTGTACCTCCAACTTATGGATCCAACTTTTAGTGAAGAAAAGTCTGATCTAGATTGGCTCTAATTATAACAAATATCTACAGCACTGTTTGGGAATTCTATTCGCTATACCCTCGTATCCGACGAGCCTACAAAATTGTGACGAATTGAGTAACTTTCGCAACAAATGAACATTATATGAACTCTACACAAATGGCGTAATGACAGTGATTAAAGTCATATCATTGTTGTGTTGTAACAATTTAATCACAATTTGTATGATATTTAGACATTATTAAGCAATAAACTGGCAATTAAAGGACTATATTCCTTTTGCAATATAATGTTAGTATTTCTACAATAGTCTTTAGCGCATTAAGAAAATTAGTGATTAGTAGCTCATAAGGAAGGAGTTTATCATGAAAAAAAGAGGGTTATTATTTGTACTATTCTCGAGCCTTGTCTTACTTTTGTCTGGTTGTAGTTCAATAGCGGTATTTGATCCAAAGGGACCTGCTGCCAGAACGTTATCCAGTACGATTCTTTTCTCTATTGCAGTAATGATTGGGATATTGCTCGTTGTCTATGTCCTATTTATTGTGATTCTGTCGAAATATAGAGCTAAGAATTCGAAAGATGACTATATACCACCACATGAGGAAGGTAATAAATGGCTTGAAGTAATATGGATCACTATTCCGATTATCATTGTAACTGTACTCTCGGTAGTAACCGTGAAATCAACAATATCCGTCGAGAATGTTCCAAAAGGTTATGAAAATCAAAAACCATTAGTTATCTATGCAGCATCCTCCAATTGGAAATGGCATTTCAGCTATCCTGAAGAGGGGATTGAAACGGTCAATTACCTAAACATCCCAACTCATCGACCTATCGAATTACGCTTGTACTCATTTGGGCCTATTACAAGCTTCTGGGTTCCTCAGTTAGCTGGTCAAAAATATGCGATGAGTGACATGATTAATAAGTTGAATTTGGTTGCAGATGTACCAGGCTCTTACTTAGGTAGAAATACGAATTTCAGTGGTGAGGGTTCTGCACACATGGAATTCGAAACACTAGCTATGTCTTCAGAACAATTTACTGAATGGGTTGATGAAGTCAAAACAACTGCTCCAGCATTAGATGAGGAAAAATTCACAAGTCTTTTAGCTACAGCTCACGTAGGACGCGAATCTTTCTCTACAAACCATTTATCATTTAGCCCTGCCCCTGGAGATCATGCGGATCATATGTATCACACCGACATGGAGAATGGAAATGTTGAACATCAGGAGAACAAGGAAGAGCATCCAACACCTCCTACTAGTCCCGAAGAAACTGAGTTCGATTCCGTACCCAATGTTGATCCAAATGAACCATTACCTCAATCTCCAGCTGAGGACAGTAGCGGTGATATCGAACACACAGATCATACCAACCATGAAGGACATTAGACAGATAATCTACAACTAAAGTCCAACAAATATGTTATAAACACACACTGAAAGGAGTCAAATCCTAATGAAATGGGACGAATTTTTCGTAACAGGTGAACCGATGATTTATGGCGCGATGGCAAGCATAGTTCTCGCTACCATTGCGATTATCGTTGGACTAACCTACTTCAAGAAGTGGGGTTACCTTTGGCGTGAATGGCTAACTACCGTTGACCACAAGCGCATCGGAGTCATGTACATTTTATCCGCTCTGATCATGTTGTTCCGTGGTGGTGTAGATGCCATCATGATGCGGTTTCAGACCGCTGTTCCAGAAAATACTTTTCTAGACTCACAGCACTACAATGAAGTCTTTACGACTCATGGTTTGGTCATGATTTTATTTATGGCTATGCCTTTTATCATTGGTATAATGAACGTCGTTGTTCCACTACAGATTGGTGCAAGAGATGTAGCATTCCCCCGTTTGAATGCCATTAGCTTCTGGTTATTCTTCTTTGGGGCTATGTTATTGAACCTTTCGTTTGTTATCGGAGGTTCACCCGACGCAGGTTGGACAGCTTATTTCCCATTAGCCAGTATAGAATTTAGCCCTACGGTAGGGAATAACTATTATTCTCTTGCATTACAGATTTCTGGTATCGGTACATTATTAACAGGGATTAACTTTATTGTTACGATCCTGAAGATGCGTGCACCTGGTATGAAGCTTATGCGTATGCCGATGTTTACATGGTCTTCTCTCATTACTAGCGTCATTATTACTTTTGCTTTCCCCGTATTAACGATAGCACTTGCTCTGATGATGTTTGACCGAATATTTGGCTCCCAATTCTTCACCATGGCCAATGGTGGGATGGATATGTTATGGGCCAACCTTTTCTGGGTATGGGGACATCCTGAAGTATATATCGTTATTCTTCCTGCATTCGGGATATACAGTGAGATTATCTCAACATTCTCGAAGAAGAACTTATACGGATATTCATCCATGGTATGGAGTATGGTCATTATCTCACTCTTGTCCTTCTTAGTATGGGCGCATCACTTCTATACGATGGGTCAAGGAGCTATGGTTAATGGATTCTTCTCCATAACAACTATGGCAATATCAGTTCCTACAGGAGTCAAAATCTTTAACTGGTTATTCACCATGCGAAAAGGAAAGATCAGCTTTACAACACCAATGCTATATTCATTAGCATTTATTCCGATCTTTACCATCGGTGGTGTGACTGGTGTCATGCTAGCAATGGCCAGTGCCGATTACCAATACCATAATACAATGTTCTTGGTAGCCCATTTCCACTACGTTCTAATACCAGGTACAGTCTTTGCCGTTATTGCGGGCTTCCATTATTGGTTCCCGAAAGTATTCGGCTTCAAGCTGAACGATCGTCTTGGAAAACACGCATTCTGGTGGATCGCTATTTCCTTCAACGTGACATTCTTCCCACTGTTCTTCCTTGGTCTAAAAGGGATGACTCGCCGGATGTACACGTACTCGGAAGAAACAGGCTTCGGTCCGCTCAACATGTTATCATTTGTTGGTGCTTTAGGGCTTGCCATTGGATTCGCTATCCTTGTATATAATATTTATTATAGTATTCGTTACAGCCCTCGTGAAACGAATGGAGATCCATGGGATGCACGTACGTTGGAATGGGCAACAAGCAGTCCGATTCCTGCATACAATTTCGCTGTCACTCCGAATGTGAAAACGAGAGATGCATTATGGGCTGCTAAGCATGACAATATTTCCATTTTTGATGAAGAAATCAAACCGATCCATCTACCAAGTAATACTGGGAAACCTATTATTCTTGGGGCAATTTTCTTCGCCTTTGGATTCGCAATGGTGTTTAGTTGGTTTATTCCAGCCATCATAGCAGGAATTGGAATCATTATCGTTATGGCAACGATGTCCTTCGATCGCGATCATGGGATAACCGTTTCCGTTAAAGAAATTATGGAGACAGAAAAGAAATTGCGGGGTGAAACACTATGAACATAGATGCTACTAAACCGCTTGAGTACGGATCAGAAGAAAACAGCAACAAAATATTCGGATTTTGGATATTTTTAGGTGCTGAAATTGCTCTATTCGCCACCCTATTTACTGTCTATTTAGTATTGGTTAATCGATTTGCAGCAGGTCCCAGTGGTCCTGAAATATTCGAACTCTCAGGCGTATTGGTCGAGACGTTCTTGCTCCTTACAAGTAGCTTTACCATAGGTCTTGCGATACACAGTATGCGACTTGGTTTGAAGAAACCGATGATGGTCTTTATGATTCTGACATTAATCATGGGTCTAGGTTTCCTAGGTATAGAAATTTCAGAATTCTTTACCTATGTACATGAAGGTGCCACTTTATCGACTAGCGCATTCGTATCCGCATTATTCGTGTTATTAGGAACGCATGGTGCTCACGTAGGATTTGGTCTGTTGTGGGGAATAGCAATATTAATTCAAGTCAAGAGACAGGGCTTAACGTTAGCTACTACTAACAAGTCCTTTATATTCTCTCTTTACTGGCATTTCCTAGACGTCGTTTGGATCTTTATCTTTAGCTTCGTTTACTTGAAAGGACTGATGTGACATGATAAGACAGTTATTTCCAATTCGCCATGTAATCGGCTATCTTTCATCCCTCGTCCTTTCTGCTGTTGCCTTAACCGTCCTGCTCGACATTCCCATTGCTTCTAAAATTGGAATTCTAACGGTAACGGCCATTATTCAGGCCTCACTACAGCTATTTGTATTTATGCATATTAATGAATTAGCTAGTACCAAGAAGGAACTTTACATTAATATTGCCTATGCATTATTCGTGGGTCTAGTCACCATTTTCGGTTCCTTATTCATCTTCATCTGGGGCTGGTATAGTTAATAAGAATGTTACAATAATAAAAAATGCAGCTAACCTACTTTTTAGGCTAAGCTGCATTTTTTATTGTACTCGCTTATCTACTGAGGTAATATCAATGTACAAGGAGTGATCAACATGGAATGGTCAGCAGATCAAATTGCCGAGTGGATGTATAACGAAGTAAAGTCCTCTGGCAAATTACTACAAACCGAAGCAGTTACTCATATTTCAGAACATTTCGGTGAACAGTATATATACGTTAATGAACATGGTAATTCATCCATTGCAAAGGATGTTAAAAAGGCTTTTAAGAAATTACATGGTGGAAGAGCTGCTTGGGATCGAGACAGCTTCTACTGGTATTGGACTTAACCCTTCGAATAAAAAAATATTATACATATTTTTGTAAGTTATGTTATATTAGATGCATTATAAATTTAATAAGACCTTTGTATTTCACTAGGGGAGTCTAACGACTGAGATGGAACTTGAAGTTCCGGACCCTTGGAACCTGATCTGGATTATACCAGCGGAGGGAAGTGGAACGGAATCCTTTCGCTCACGCAGTTATTGCTTGAATGGAATTTTCGGCCCAATTATTCCCTTACGGAATGGTTGGGTCTTATTTGTTTACAGAAAGTGAGGAGTTGATAGCGATTTTCTCATTACATGATTTAAATTTCTCTTTTACTCAAACATGTAGTACACCTTTGATTCAAGGATTATCTATGGATGTACGTGCAGGGGAGTTCGTATCACTAATTGGAATTAGCGGTTCGGGTAAGAGTACTCTCCTCAAGCTTATTGCCGGACTCCTGGCGCCTCTTAGCGGAGACATACGAATACATGGTGAAAAGGTACAATATCGGTTAGGAAAAGCAGCCTACATGCCTCAAAAGGATCTACTGTTACCCTGGAGAACCGTTCTAGACAATTGCCTACTACCTTGGGAACTTAATCAGCAACCTAACCGTGGTGATAAAAAGGACTTTATTACAAAAATCCAAGTAGCTTTAAAACAGTTTGGACTTGATAATCATGAACAATCCTATCCCAATGAATTATCTGGTGGCATGCGACAACGTGTTGCTCTTCTAAGAACACTTCTAACAGGGCAAGACCTGTTGTTATTGGATGAACCCTTTGGCTCACTTGACGCCATGACAAAGAGAGAGATGCATCGCTGGCTATTGGAGATATGGGAGGATCTGAAAAAAACAGTTCTCTTCATCACGCATGATCTAGAAGAAGCCATTCTATTAAGTGATCGAATCTATATTATGGCCAAAGATAGTACTCAGGGTGTAGAAGAGATCATTGTCGATTTGCCTAGACCTAGACATTATGAAATGAACTATAACCCTCAATTTATACAATTGAGACGGGATTTGGAGCGACAATTACATGAGAAGACCACTTTCTAAACGCTGGGTACACGATTATGGATGGTTTCTACTACTTGTACTACTGCTCATCATTACTTGGGAATCAGTAGTTCGTCTTGATTGGGTACATTCCTTCATTATTCCTGCCCCCACATCCATTGCACTTGCGTTATATGAGAACAGATATCTCTTAATTGGAAGACATTTAATCGCTACTTTAGAGGAAATTGCCGTAGGTTTTATGCTATCCGTTAGTCTCGGAGTTCTACTTGCTGCAGGGATGCATATTTCACGTCCACTTGAGAAAATACTCTATCCTTTCATGATTATTAGCCAAACCGTTCCTTTAATTGCACTCTCTCCAATCTTCATTATGTGGTTTGGTTATACCCTTTGGAGTAAGGTAGCTGTAGTATTTCTAACAGCATTCTTCCCCATAGTCGTGAGTACTTATGACGGTCTCAAGAAGGGGGATGTTGAGTATACAGAGTTACTGATGACGATGAATGCGAATCGTTGGGATATTTTCCGTACAATTGAAATACCTATTGCCTTACCTTCCTTCTTCTCCGGATTGAAATTATCCATCGTATATTGTGTCGTTGGAGCTACGATTGGAGAATGGCTAGGGGGCACGAAGGGCTTAGGTTACTATAGCCGAAGAATGTCAAGCAACTTGCATACTGATGAAATGTTCGCGTCCATAATCATACTCTCTTTACTAGGCATAATCTTATTTTTGATGATTGTAATCATAGAGAACAAGTTTCTAAAGAAAAGAGGTCTTCCCAAATGACATTGCATATGAAAAAGATCATTCCCACATTACTAGTATTGGTCCTGTTAACACTGTCTGGTTGTAGTAATATATCTAACTCTAATCAAGCAACTGAACAGCCCGCTACATCACCAGAAAGCACTCTTAAAAAGATCAGCATCATGCTCGATTGGTATCCGAATGCTGTTCATTCTTTAATCTACGTAGCGCAGGAAAATGGATATTTCGCGGAACAAGGATTAGAAGTCGACATACAAATGCCTGCTGAGACCAATGACTCTTTGAAGTTAGTAGCTGCTGAAAAAGTCGATCTAGCCCTTAGCTATCAACCACAAATACTTATGGCTCGCGGTGAGGGAATTCCGGTTACATCAATAGCTGCGATAGTTAGACATCCATTAAATCATCTCATGGTACCTGCTCATGGAACAATCCAATCACCTAAAGACCTAACGGGTCTAACCGTAGGCTATTCTTCCATCCCATTGTATGAAGCTATGGTACATACCATGATTAAGCATGATGGCGGTGATCCTGATAATGTAAAAATGGTTGATGTCGGTTATGATCTCATTCCAGCTATAGCAACTTCTAATGTAGATGCCATTATGGGTGGATTCATTAATCATGAACAATTAATACTCACGAAACAAGATCATCCTGTGATCGCACTGGACCCTACAGATTATGGTGTACCAGATTATTATGAACTCGTACTCGTTACTAGCGATCAGAACCTAAGAGATAAAAAAGAATTGCTCGCTAAGTTTATAACAGCCATAGCAGATGGACAACAATTCGTTCAACAACATCCTGAAGAAGCTTTAACTATTCTTTTTGAACATGAAGACCAGACATCTCCCTTAGACAAAGACATTGAAACTAAGAGTCTACAGATTCTATTACCACTGATGGATGCTGAGGAACAGACTTTCGGATATCAAGCACCAGAATCATGGGAGACGGTTAATCAGTGGCTCATTAAGAACAAGTTATTACCTGACACTGTAAAAGCGAAAGATGCCTTTATCAATTTATGATTCATATTAAGGAGGAATTTACACATGTCATTTCTACAAAAAGTTCGTGAAACCAATCCACTTATACACAATATTACTAATAATGTCGTTACCAACTATACAGCCAATGGGCTACTCGCTTTAGGTGCCTCACCGTTTATGGCAGATGCACACGAGGAAGTTTCCGATGTAGCCAAACTCGCTAATGCTCTCTTGCTTAACATGGGAACTCTCAATAACAATATCGTAGACTCTATTCTTATGGCGGGTACATCGGCCAATAAGCATAACGTACCTATTGTTTTTGATCCTGTCGGTGCTGGTGCCACATCCTATCGTACAGCTATAGCACAGAAAGTCGCTAAAAAGATAAAGCTTACTGTACTGCGTGGGAATGTTGCGGAAGTAGCTCATGTTATTGGTGAAAGCTGGTCCATTAAAGGTGTAGATGCCGGATCTGGTGAAGGGAACATCGTACAACTAGCACAAAAGGCAGCTCATCAACTAGGGTGCATCGTTGTGGTAACGGGAGCTGATGATGTTATCACGGACGGTCAGACCACTTATCTCGCTAGTAATGGTCACCCTATTTTGACCACAATAACAGGTTCAGGATGTTTGCTTGGTTCTGTGATTGCTGCCTTTCTAGCTGTTAGCGAACAACATTCGATAGAAGCTGTAACCGAAGCTGTGTCCTTTTATGGCGTGGTTGCAGAAATAGCTAACGAGATGGTAGAAGCCAAAGGTCCTGGTAGCTTTCAAATTGAATTCTTAAATCAATTGGCATTGGTGACACCGGAGCTTTACCAGCAAAGAACTCTTATCCAAAAACTATAATAGACCTCTTACCTGACTTATAGAGGGAACTACAAATTGAACTACATGGAGGATACCTATGGTCAGCATATATAAAGCATTGACAATAGCTGGTTCAGATAGTGGTGGTGGCGCTGGAATTCAAGCTGATCTAAAAACATTTCAAGAACTGAATGTGTATGGAATGTCTGCAATTACAGCAGTGACAGCACAGAATACATTAGGAGTTCAAGCTGTTTTCCCAATGAGTTCTGAAGCTCTCATGAAGCAATTAGAATCGATCGGCAGTGATTTAGAGCCGGACGCAGTAAAGACAGGAATGTTATTTA
The DNA here is from genome assembly GCF_001857945.1 of Paenibacillus crassostreae. Taxonomy (NCBI): domain Bacteria; kingdom Bacillati; phylum Bacillota; class Bacilli; order Caryophanales; family Paenibacillaceae; genus Paenibacillus; species Paenibacillus crassostreae. Next base: position 3,797,150 of record NZ_CP017770.1, on the reverse strand, counting down.
GTACGGAGATTATTCAAATCGTAGCAGAAAAAGTAGAGCAACATCAATGGCACAACTTAATCATCGATCCTGTCATGATTGCTAAGGGAGGATCACCTCTTTTGCAACAAGAAGCTATCCAATCCGTCATTCGATATTTGCTTCCTTTAGCTCTAATAACTACACCCAATTTACCCGAAGCTGAGATTTTAACGGGTATGTCTATTCTTACCTTAGGTAATCGGGAAGAAGCAGCGAAAATCATCCATCAAATGGGTAGTCGTTATGTCGTTGTTAAAGGTGGACATGATGACACTACAGATCAAGTGGTAGATCTCTTGTATGATGGACAGAGTTACGTATATATGGAGAATACAAGAATTAAGACAAAACATACCCATGGCACAGGTTGTACCTACTCAGCAGCTATTACAGCAGAATTAGCAAAAGGAACCTCAGTGCTTGAAGCTGTACAAACTGCCAAACATTTCATCCAAGCAGCTATTGAAGATCAATTAGGTATCGGGGCGGGACACGGTCCTACGAATCATTTTGCCTATCAGAGAAGACAGCGAGGTGAAGTTCATGCCAGCCATTCATTCAGATAACATCCGTCATGCTCTCAAACTATATTTCATCATGGGGAGTATCAACTGTAAGGCGAATCCATTGCACGTATTATCAGAAGCGATTGCAGGAGGAATCACCATATTTCAATTCCGTGAGAAGGGTCCTACCGCTTTAATAGGTCAAGCTAAGTTTGAGTTAGCTAAACAACTTCAAACGTTATGCCAAGCTCACAGAATCCCCTTTATCGTGAACGACGATATTGACCTAGCTATTGCTATAGGTGCAGACGGGATCCATGTCGGCCAAGACGATGAACCGGTAAGTTCCCTCCGTAAAAGATTAGGACCTCACGCGATCATTGGTGTGTCTGCTCACACGTTAGAAGAAGCTCAACAAGCAATACAGGATGGAGCCAACTATCTGGGTGTAGGCCCTATATACCCAACAAAGTCCAAAGATGATGCGAAGGAATCTCAGGGAACACGTCTCATAGAGCAGCTCCGTGCACAAGGAATTTTGATTCCTCTAGTAGGTATTGGTGGAATCACATTGGATAAGGCTGCCTGCATACTCCACGCAGGCGTAGATGGGGTATCTGTCATATCAGCCATTGCTCAGGCAGATTCAGTACGTGATGTAACAACCCAATTCATTCGTGAAATTGAGATGAATCAACTCAATGTTATTGATTGATCAACGAGTAGGAATAACTTAGCCTCAACACTTTTTTATCATATCTGCTGGATAATGTATTCCACCCTGTCGTCTAGCTTCATCCATAATTTCTGCTACCATTAACGAATTTGTGAATGAATTAATTGAACTCTTACGTTTGCCACATTCCAATAAGTCTATAAATTCTTGAATTTCATAATACATTGGGTTATGAACGGGTGGAATTGTCAGATCCTCTATCGTTCCATCTCTGTAGTGGATTTTAACATTTTGTGGCGAACTGATCCTATCAATAATCATCGTTCCATTCTCTCCTTGAATCTCGGCAGGCAAGTAAGAATCGGTGATTTTCGAATGTGAAATTATAGCATCCATTTTGTTATATCCCAATACCATACTACCTTCCCCATCCGTACCCGAAGATAACAATACACTTATAGATTCAATGGTATTCGGCTTGCCAAATAAACTCACGAGTGGATAGATACAGTAGACACCAAGATCCATTAGGGAACCACTAGAGTATGTAGGATTAAAGGTATTGGGGATTGCTCCCTGCTGTAATTCATCATAGCTTGAAGAATAACGACAAAAACTTGCGAAGTAACGACGGACTCGACCTATTTTGTATAAGTTATTCTTCATAATTGTAAAACTTGGCATTAATGTAGATTTCATTGCTTCCATCAAAAGAACATCTTTAGTCTGCGCTGTCTCAATCATCATACGTAATTCCCTAACATTAGAAGATATGGGCTTCTCACATAAGACATGTTTCCCATAGTTCATACAACAAATGGCTTGTTGAGCATGTAATGAATTAGGACTTGCAATATACACCGCATCCAGCAGATCATTCGCGACCATTTCCTCTAAATCGGTGAACACCAATGGTATGTCAAATTTAGAAGCAAACGTTCTCCCTTGCTCTTCGGTTCGCGAATAAACTGCACCAATTTCAAATTGATCTGATTCCATTCCAGCTTGAATGAAACGTTCTGTTATCCAGTTGGTTCCGATAATACCAAATCTAATCACGGGCATCACATACCTTTCAATTCAGTCCATCACTATATATAATGACATGTTCATAATAATGTACAACCTTTTTATTCAAAATTGAAGAAATAAATATTTAATTGAAAGATAAGATACTGAATAAATGATCAAGTGATTATTTAGTTAAACAAAAAGAGCTACGGAAATCCGTAGCTCTTTTTGTTTATTATCTAATTACCCTTAAGCGGGTGATGGGAATCGAACCCACGCTATCAGCTTGGAAGGCTGAAGTTCTACCATTGAACTACACCCGCAAAACAATAAAATATCGGGACGACACGATTTGAACATGCGACCCCCTGGTCCCAAACCAGGTACTCTACCAAGCTGAGCTACGTCCCGATGTAGTGAAATAGTGTCAAGCTATTTCAATAAAAACTATGGTGCGCGTGGAGGGACTTGAACCCCCACGTCGTGAAACGCTAGATCCTAAGTCTAGTGCGTCTGCCAATTCCGCCACACGCGCACAATTAATAAATATGGTGGGACATGAAGGGTTCGAACCTTCGACACCCTGATTAAGAGTCAGGTGCTCTACCAGCTGAGCTAATGTCCCATAAGAAGTAATAATGGCGGAACCGACGGGATTCGAACCCGCGATCTCCTGCGTGACAGGCAGGCATGTTAGGCCAACTACACCACGGTTCCTCATAGATATAATTGGTTGCGGGGGCAGGATTTGAACCTGCGGCCTTCGGGTTATGAGCCCGACGAGCTACCGGGCTGCTCCACCCCGCGTCATTAAAAAGTATAAAATGGTGACCCGTAGGGGACTCGAACCCCTGTTACCTCCGTGAAAGGGAGGTGTCTTAACCACTTGACCAACGGGCCGTTATGGCTCCCCGAACAGGACTCGAACCTGTGACAACTCGATTAACAGTCGAGTGCTCTACCAACTGAGCTATCAGGGAATATAATGGTTTGTTCAACATTCTTCACATGACTATGTACGTAAATTATGTCTTACAACATTATTGCTTGGCGACGTCCTACTCTCCCAGGACCCTGCGGTCCAAGTACCATCGGCGCTGGAGGGCTTAACGGTCGTGTTCGGGATGGGTACGTGTGGAACCCCTCCGCTATCGCCACCAAACAGGATTTATGCGTTGCCATTTACTTCAGTGAATTCACTTCAGCAAAATATCCACCCTTATAAAGGGCATGCAACTTAAAATCAGTTCTTCGCTGCGAGAAAATATCAGCCCTTAGAAAGGACCTGCAGCTATCAGATGTTTGATCACCTGAAAACTAGATACGAACGAATCTGCATTGAAACACTTGTCTCCGTAGTTCTTCCTTCGATGCAAAGCGTAACGCTTCCGAAGTTAGTTTTCCTACGGAAAACTTTTAGGATAAGCCCTCGACCGATTAGTATTGGTCAGCTCCGTGCATTACTGCACTTCCACCTCCAACCTATCTACCTCGTAGTCTTCAAGGGGTCTTACTAATTGGGAAATCTCATCTTGAGGGGGGCTTCACGCTTAGATGCTTTCAGCGCTTATCCCGTCCGCACGTAGCTACCCAGCTATGCTCCTGGCGGAACAACTGGTACACCAGAGGTGCGTCCATCCCGGTCCTCTCGTACTAAGGACAGCTCCTCTCAAATTTCCTGCGCCCACGACAGATAGGGACCGAACTGTCTCACGACGTTCTGAACCCAGCTCGCGTACCGCTTTAATGGGCGAACAGCCCAACCCTTGGGACCTACTTCAGCCCCAGGATGCGATGAGCCGACATCGAGGTGCCAAACCTCCCCGTCGATGTGGACTCTTGGGGGAGATAAGCCTGTTATCCCCAGGGTAGCTTTTATCCGTTGAGCGATGGCCCTTCCATGCGGTACCACCGGATCACTAAGCCCGACTTTCGTCCCTGCTCGACTTGTAGGTCTCGCAGTCAAGCTCCCTTCTGCCTTTGCACTCTTCGAATGATTTCCAACCATTCTGAGGGAACCTTGGGGCGCCTCCGTTACTCTTTAGGAGGCGACCGCCCCAGTCAAACTGCCCACCTGACACTGTCCCCGAACCGGTTTACGGTCCTAGGTTAGAACCTAGATACGATCAGGGTGGTATCCCAACGGCGCCTCCATAGAAGCTTGCGCTCCTATTTCTCAGGCTCCCACCTATCCTGTACAAATCGTACCCAAATTCAATATCAAGCTGCAGTAAAGCTCCATGGGGTCTTTCCGTCTTGTCGCGGGTAACCTGCATCTTCACAGGTATTAAAATTTCACCGGATCTCTCGTTGAGACAGCGCCCAAATCGTTACGCCATTCGTGCGGGTCAGAATTTACCTGACAAGGAATTTCGCTACCTTAGGACCGTTATAGTTACGGCCGCCGTTTACTGGGGCTTCGGTTCATAGCTTCGGGTTTCCCCTAACCACTCCCCTTAACCTTCCAGCACCGGGCAGGCGTCAGCCCGTATACTTCGCCTTACGGCTTCGCACAGACCTGTGTTTTTGCTAAACAGTCGCTTGGGCCTTTTCACTGCGGCCCCCTCGTGCTATTCACACTACCGGGGCACCCCTTCTCCCGAAGTTACGGGGTCATTTTGCCGAGTTCCTTAACGAGAGTTCTTCCGCGCGCCTTAGAATTCTCTTCTCGCCTACCTGTGTCGGTTTGCGGTACGGGCACCTTCTCCTGGTTAGAGGCTTTTCTTGGCAGTGTGAGATCATGACCTTCGCTACTATAATTTTCGCTCCCCATCACAGCCCAGCCTATTAGTGTGCGGATTTGCCTACACACAAGCCTCACTGCTTAGACGGACTATTCCATCAGTCCGCGTCACTACCCTGCTGCGTCACCCCATTACTCATAACGGATTACGGTGGTACAGGAATTTCAACCTGTTGTCCATCCACTACGCCTTTCGGCCTCGCGTTAGGTCCCGACTTACCCTGAGAGGACGAGCCTTCCTCAGGAAACCTTGGGCTTTCGGCGGATCAGATTCTCACTGATCTTTTCGTTACTTATACCGGCATTCTCACTTGTATAGTGTCCAGCGCTCCTCACGGTACACCTTCAACCCCTATACAACGCTCCCCTACCCCAGATGCATTGCATCTAGCCATAGCTTCGGTGGTGTGTTTAGCCCCGTTACATTTTCGGCGCAGAGTCACTCGACCAGTGAGCTATTACGCACTCTTTCAATGGTGGCTGCTTCTAAGCCAACATCCTGGTTGTCTGTGCAACTCCACATCCTTTTCCACTCAACACACACTTGGGGACCTTAGCTGATGGTCTGGGCTGTTTCCCTTTCGACAATGGATCTTAGCACTCACTGTCTGACTCCCGGATATAAGTACATGGCATTCGGAGTTTGACTGAGCTTGGTAACCCTTGCGGGCCCCGCACCCAATCAGTGCTCTACCTCCACGACTCTTCATCCGAGGCTAGCCCTAAAGCTATTTCGGGGAGAACCAGCTATCTCCGAGTTCGATTGGAATTTCTCCGCTACCCCCACCTCATCCCCGCATTTTTCAACATGCGTGGGTTCGGGCCTCCAGTGCGTGTTACCGCACCTTCACCCTGGACAGGGGTAGATCACTCGGTTTCGGGTCTACGTCCACGTACTATAATTCGCCCTATTCAGACTCGCTTTCGCTGCGGCTCCGGCTTCTCACCTTAACCTTGCACGGGAACGTAACTCGCCGGTTCATTCTACAAAAGGCACGCCATCACCCATAGATCGGGCTCTGACTTTTTGTAAGCACACGGTTTCAGGTTCTATTTCACTCCCCTTCCGGGGTGCTTTTCACCTTTCCCTCACGGTACTGTTTCACTATCGGTCGCTAGGGAGTATTTAGCCTTAGCAGATGGTCCTGCTGGATTCATACGGGGTTTCACGTGCCCCGCACTACTCGGGATACGTCTCGGAGAGAACACATTTTCAGCTACAGGGCTTTTACCTTCTATGCCGGGCCTTTCCAGACCTCTTCGCTTAATATATTCCTTTGTAACTCCATGTGAGACGTCCCACAACCCCAAGGAGCAAGCTCCTTGGTTTGGGCTAATCCGCGTTCGCTCGCCGCTACTGACGGAATCACTATTGTTTTCTCTTCCTCAGGGTACTTAGATGTTTCAGTTCCCCTGGTCTGTCTCTACCCACCCTATGTATTCAGGTGGGAGTGACTGCGTATTACCACAGCCGGGTTTCCCCATTCGGACACCCCCGGATCAAAGCTTGCTTACAGCTCCCCGAGGCAGTTTCGTTGTTCGCCACGTCCTTCATCGACTCCTAGCGCCTAGGCATCCTCCGTGTGCTCTTAGTAGCTTAACCATTATGCTCCTGTTTTGCGTCTGGTGCTCTCTTGTACACTTATTTCCTGATTGGATAAACCATTCATTAGTAGAAATAAGCTCCCAAAGGATCTCCAGCCTCAAATCACTCGCATATCAACTTAGCTGGTACTCGATAAATCGAATACTTCGCTGCTACTTTTACACTTTGTTTTGTTAACAAGTAACAAAACGTAAATATAAAAGAATGTTTCAACTTGCAAATTCGTTCGTTATCTAGTTTTCAAGGATCAAGTTCCTACCGCTTGTTCAGCGGAAGAATATCATATCATTTCTTTCCTCACCAGTCACCCAGTAAGTATTGGAAAAGATATTACTTTGAAAGATTGCTCTTTCAAAACTGAACACGAGTGAGTGTCGACTTTGTATTACAAAGTCTATATACGCCGACTTACATCGGACGCTTTGAATGTTTCCATTGCAGGAAACGATTCTCCATAGAAAGGAGGTGATCCAGCCGCACCTTCCGATACGGCTACCTTGTTACGACTTCACCCCAATCATCTACCCCACCTTCGGCGGCTGGCTCCCTTGCGGGTTACCCCACCGACTTCGGGTGTTGTAAACTCTCGTGGTGTGACGGGCGGTGTGTACAAGACCCGGGAACGTATTCACCGCGGCATGCTGATCCGCGATTACTAGCAATTCCGACTTCATGTAGGCGGGTTGCAGCCTACAATCCGAACTGAGACCAGCTTTGTTGGGATTGGCTCCACCTCGCGGTTTCGCAGCCCGTTGTACTGGCCATTGTAGTACGTGTGTAGCCCAGGTCATAAGGGGCATGATGATTTGACGTCATCCCCACCTTCCTCCGGTTTGTCACCGGCAGTCTGCTTAGAGTGCCCACCATAATGTGCTGGCAACTAAGCATAAGGGTTGCGCTCGTTGCGGGACTTAACCCAACATCTCACGACACGAGCTGACGACAACCATGCACCACCTGTCTCCTCTGTCCCGAAGGCCGCCACTATCTCTAGTGGATTCAGAGGGATGTCAAGACCTGGTAAGGTTCTTCGCGTTGCTTCGAATTAAACCACATACTCCACTGCTTGTGCGGGTCCCCGTCAATTCCTTTGAGTTTCAGTCTTGCGACCGTACTCCCCAGGCGGAGTGCTTAATGTGTTAACTTCGGCACCAAGGGTATCGAAACCCCTAACACCTAGCACTCATCGTTTACGGCGTGGACTACCAGGGTATCTAATCCTGTTTGCTCCCCACGCTTTCGCGCCTCAGCGTCAGTTACAGCCCAGAGAGTCGCCTTCGCCACTGGTGTTCCTCCACATATCTACGCATTTCACCGCTACACGTGGAATTCCACTCTCCTCTTCTGTACTCAAGTCACCCAGTTTTCAGTGCGACCCAGGGTTGAGCCCTGGAATTAAACACCAAACTTAAATGACCGCCTGCGCGCGCTTTACGCCCAATAATTCCGGACAACGCTTGCCCCCTACGTATTACCGCGGCTGCTGGCACGTAGTTAGCCGGGGCTTTCTTCTCAGGTACCGTCACCTTGAGAGCAGTTACTCTCCCAAGCGTTCTTCCCTGGCAACAGAGCTTTACGATCCGAAAACCTTCATCACTCACGCGGCGTTGCTCCGTCAGACTTTCGTCCATTGCGGAAGATTCCCTACTGCTGCCTCCCGTAGGAGTCTGGGCCGTGTCTCAGTCCCAGTGTGGCCGTTCACCCTCTCAGGTCGGCTACGCATCGTCGCCTTGGTGAGCCGTTACCTCACCAACTAGCTAATGCGCCGCAGGCCCATCTGTAAGTGGCAGATTGCTCCGCCTTTCAGTGTCTCCCCAGGAGAGGAAACAAGTTATCCGGTATTAGCTACCGTTTCCGGTAGTTATCCCAGTCTTACAGGCAGGTTACCTACGTGTTACTCACCCGTCCGCCGCTAAGTGATTTGAAAGCAAGCTTTCAAATCACTCCGCTCGACTTGCATGTATTAGGCACGCCGCCAGCGTTCGTCCTGAGCCAGGATCAAACTCTCCATATAGGATAAATTCCAGATCAACTTTGCAGTGATTTGAAATTCATCAGGAGTTCGTTTCAAATTAGCTTTGCAGCGATTTGGAACGAACTATGAAAAGAGCGATTCGCTCATTTTGAAACAAACTGACGAGAAATTTCTTTCTCTATCAAATGATTTCTCATTTGTTTTGTTCTCACTTTCGTGAAAACCACTCACTCGTTGTTCAGTTTTCAAAGATCAATTTCTTTCGTCGTTTGTCGTCAGTTACTCTCGGCGACAACTTCTATATAATATCATGTCCCATTCGATAATGCAAGGTTTTTTATTTTACGTTTTTATCAAACATATTCATAACCTCGTCGACTGGATGTATAATATACCACGCAATTCTCTATCTATGCAAGATATAAATTTTTCCAATTTGGGATATTGATATATTATACATCTTCTTATTATCGACACCATATACCCACAAATAATTGTACATACTAAAATAACACTCTGACATAGAATTTATCCACTCTTGCATTATAGTTCACCAGAGAATCAATTTCATAATTACGCAAATCTATTTAAATGTAAATATATAGTCCTCATTTAAACTGCATAGGTGATTATGAAATTGATTCGCGTAAAGATTATTATGCCACTGCAACATTTTACACAATTTATCCATCTATATATGCAGAGGTGAATAAGAATGAACAAACAAAAAATCAATGTTACAAAAACAGCTATCCTATGTAGTGTGTTAGTCGCATCGCTATCATTTGGTTCTTCTGCGTTAGCTTTCTCGGATCTGTCAGGAGATCCAGCAGAGGTCAAGATCAACGCGCTTAAATCTTCAAACGTAATTAGTGGTATTAGTGATGATCTATTTGCTCCTAAGTCTAAAGTAACATATGCCCAAGGACTTCAGTTCTTAGTTAATGCCTTTGACTTAACCATGGACAATACATCAGCGAAAGCAAGTGAATACTTCGACAACGTAGTTGATGGAACTTGGTATACCAAAGCCTTCCTGATTGCTCATCACAATGGTCTTTCCGTAGATAAGACAGTGAACCCTAATGAACCAATCACACGTGCACAATTTGCCCATTTAGTAACGCAATCTCTTTTTACAAAAGGGAATTTTCCGGTAACCAAGATGTACTTCACGATCACTGATGCAGAAAAACTTCCTCAGGATGTTTCCAATAGCTTACAGACGCTCCTGAATACGAGAATTCTCACTCTGCCTGAGAACGGTAAATTCCGACCGAATGACGATATTACCCGCTCCGAAGCCGCTATTCTTATATATGATGCTTTGGAATTCGCGAAAAAAATCATCCCACAGTTAGAAATGGATATTCCCCAAGCATCTTACGAAACTAGTATTTCCACCGAAAAGATAGCTGAGGATGTTAATAAGGTATCACTCACCGTCGCTGGTCTTCCGAACCCAGGGTATTCCGCTTCCATCAAACGGATTGAATTCGGGCCAGGATTAACAGCAACTGTATATTTTACCGTGAATAGTCCTGATCCTGACCAAATCAATATACAAGTCATATCTAAATCTACAGTTGTAACTTATTTACCATCAAACTATAAAGCTGTTGCTAAATACGAAGCTTCTTCAGTTGAATCGGATGATCCTTTCTCTCTAATGCTTCCTGTAGAAAATCCTGGGGATCTCATCGCGAAATAAGTCTATGCTCAATATAAAACAAAGCTTCCAAGTGAATTCTTGGGAGCTTTGTTTGTTTAGAACTTTTTAAACTTATTCTGTACTCGTCTTAAATTATAAATTCTTGATACTTCTCAGCATCCATTGCTCTACATTCAAGCGTCAATCTCGTTCCAACCTCATCGTATTCAGTAGAAATCACATGAGCACACTTATTTAAATAAGATACGACTTGGCCTTGCTCAAACGGAATCGACATCACACAGTTGATATAATCCTTGAACACATGTGCACGAATCAGAGCAATCAATTCCTCTATCCCTATTCTAGGCTTCGCTGCAAGGTAAATACTATCATCTTTTATTACTGGAATTTCACAATCAACCATATCACATTTATTGTATGCATAGATGGTATCAATGTTTGTTATTCCGATTTCTTGCAATGTTGTTTCTGTAATACGTTTCAACTTCTCATAGTTAGCATTTGAATAATCAACCACATGAATAAGTAGGTCTGCTTCAGCCACTTCTTCTAGCGTTGAACGAAATGCTTTGATGAGATGATGAGGAAGTTTACTTACAAAACCAACCGTGTCAGTTAATAAGAAAGACTTTTTATCTTCAAGTTGTATATTTCGCACAGAGGTTTCAAGCGTCGCGAATAGCATATCTTTTTCAAATACCATCTTATTGCCGGAAGAATTGAATAACTCTACCAAAGCGTTCATTATCGTTGACTTCCCTGCATTCGTATAACCAACAAGCGATACGACCGGTAGTTCATTTCGTTGACGTTGCTTACGCTGAGTTTGGCGATGTGATACTAGTGTTTCCAATTCTTTATTTAAAGCACTGATTTTATCTTCAATTCTACGACGATCAAGTTCAAGCTTAGTTTCCCCAACACCTTTATTCTTTGTACCAACCCCGCCACCTTGCCGACCCAATGATTCACGTAAACCAATTAATCTAGGGAGCATGTATTGCAACTGGGCCACTTCTACTTGAAGTTGAGCTTCTCTAGTCTTTGCCCGCTTCTCAAATATATCAAGGATTAGAATAGTTCGATCGATCACCTTACATTGTAAGTCTGCTTCGAGATTACGTATTTGAGAAGGAGACAATTCATCGTTAAAAATAACCACGTTCGCCTCTAATTCTTCATATATAGCCAGGACGTCCTGCACTTTCCCTTTTCCAATATAATGAGATTTATTCACTTTCTCTAAATTCTGAGTGATCTGTCCCACGACCTCAACGTGACAAGCCACAGCCAAATTACCCAATTCTTCCATAGAGTATTCAAAATCCTCCTGGTGATTCACATTAACCCCAACGATAATCGCTTTTTGTTGTAATTCTTCCATAGGTATACCTCCATTAATGTTCATGATGAAAAACCTCAGACTCATCTCTTGTGGTTTAAGCGAACGTGGGATATAACTATCTTTGCCAAAAAACATCCATTTACATTAGGATACAAGTCAAACCATAAATTGTTGGGTCCACTTAACCTTCATTAATACTATAAAGACAAACAAAAAGAGGGCGGGTCGCCCTCCTTCATTATGCATGCGAGTATTCGCAATAAATGGAGTTCTCTAGAAATAAACAGACTAATCCCGTTCACCCTGCACAAGAGGCAGAGTCTTTGCACTATTCAATTAGTGGCACAAAGATAGAAAACGGAATTTATCATTCATCTCTTCGAGAACCCTCCGATCATTAAAGTTACTTCCATAATAACACAAAAATACATCGCTCACAAACCTATAGTTATAACAAATCAACAATATGCGCAGTTTAAAATCATTATGCTAGGGTTGATACGGAGGAAGCTCCATAACTTTAAACTTTCCGTCAATTCTTTTAATGGTGTAGGTAAATTCTTTATCTTTTATCGTATCAGCTTCTCTCGTTATAAAAGGTGTTCCATCTTCATTTATAAAATTAACTACAAAAACATATTCATCTTCATTTACTTCTTTTTGTTCTAAAATTTCGTTAAGAGATATTCTAGGCATAATTCCTTGCTTAATATAATTATCAATAATTTCCTTATTATCTTCGAGATCTATTTCAGGTAGGAACCCTCTCAAGAAACTCTCCAGCCACTCGTAGCTACCACCATATAATTCATATATCACCGCAGCATCTTGATTAGCAATGGCATTCGTATATGTACGTAGTGTTTCTTCCGCTTCCACTTTCCCTGAATACTCCTCCAGATTATTACTACAACCAACTAGAACCAACAACAACAACCAAATAATCATGCTTGCAAGAGCCACTTTCCTCAAACCATCTACCCCTTCCACTCTTTTCTCTTTTTTTTATGATGTTTATACGTTATGTAAATAGTTTAAGTTGCAGATTGAGTTTTAAACACCTAAAAAAATCCTCCAGTCCCAAATATGGGCCGAGGATTCGTTAACTAATATTTCCTATTATTCACTTCTCGTTCCGCAACCGCTTGTGTATAGATACTCTCAGGTAGGACGATTCGCTTCGGTAAGTTTTTACCACCCATAATTTCTTTCACAGCTTGCATTAGATTCATTCCTAAGAGTGGATTACATTCAACAACAGCATTGATTTTGCCTTCGACCATCATTTCAAAAGATTTACGTGTACCATCTACCGATATAATAACGATATCTATACCAGGACGTAATCCTACTTGCTCAATAGCTTCAATGGCACCTAATGCCATATCATCATTATGTGAGAATAAGACATCGATATCATTATTTTGTTCTTCTAGGAATGATTCCATGACACGCTTGCCTTCCTCGAGAGTAAAGTTAGCAGGTCTACTCTTCAGTATCTTCAAATCAGAGCGAGAAGCAATGATCTCTCGAAAACCATTCTTTCGATCAACCGTCGGTGATGAATCTATGGTACCCTGAAGTTCCACAATGCCGATGGGTCCGGGTTTATCTTTCATTTTGTCCAACAAATACTTACCCGCCTTGCGTCCTTCATCGTAGAAATCAGAACCAATAAATGTCACGTACAATGATGAATCACTCACATTAACCGATCGGTCAGAGATGATCACAGGTATTCCTGCTTGTTTCACTTCAAGGAGGATAGGCTCCCATCCGGATTGTACAACTGGCGAGATCGCTATAACATCCACTTTTTGTTGGATAAAAGAACGTATCGCTTCAAATTGCTTCTCCTGCGATTGTTCCGCATTCTCGAATAGTAATGTAATCCCAGCTTCCTTCGCTGATTCAATCACAGACGCCGTATTGGCTCTACGCCAATCACTTTCCGAACCTAATTGAGAATAACCTAAGGTAATCTGCCTAGTGGATTGAATTGATTCAATATTGGAATCAACGATACCAACGGGTTCTTCACCTTGAAGGTACATCCCTGTGGTTTCTGGTTGTGGTGAGTTACTTGAGCTACTGGATGAATTCATTAGAGGAATTGGCTCACAACCGATGATCATACAACTTACTAATACAACCAACCCAATCATGAATAACATTCGTTTCATCATTGTATTGTATTCCCTCCCTCCTACCTGAGAGTCTGCCATATCCCGCTCTAAATTGGAAGTGCTCACCACAGAAATAACCTATCCGCGACCTGAAGTGCGTCTTGAAGTAAGAAGTCTTTGAAATACAATGAAGCTGAACAGGAGGAGTCCAATCACTATCTTGGTCCACCAAGAACTTAAAGTTCCTTCGAAGCTAATAATCGTTTGTATCACCCCTTGGGTCATGACACCAAAGAACGTTCCTACTAGATAACCAACACCCCCAGTAAGTAAGGTTCCGCCAATTACGACCGCTGCGATGGCATCTAATTCGAGACCATTCGCATGTAACCCATAACCAGATAGCATATAGAATGTAAATACAACCCCGGACAATGCCGAACAGAACCCACTTAGTGTATAGACAAGAATTTTGGTGCGCGCTACTGAGAGACCCATCAATATAGCAGATTGTTCACTTCCACCCATAGCGTACACATTACGTCCAAATCGAGTATAATGCGCTATATAAATTGCGAGTACAATGGCAATCAGTGCAATCACTACACTGATAGAGATGAAGTTCCCTCCAGGCAGATGAATCTTCGTCTGCGCCATGCTAGTATAGAAAGCATTGTTAATCGTAATTGTATTAATACTGATCACGTAACAGAGACCCCGTGCTAAGAACATGCCTGCTAACGTTACAATAAATGGCTGAATATCGAAATAATGAATAATCGCCCCCATCGCGCAACCAAATGTTGCCCCTATCATCAATACGAGCGGAATCACAATAAAGGGTGACCAACCTAAATTCTGCACAAGACTTGCAGAAATCATCGTAGTAAGAGCTATCATGGAGCCAACAGATAGATCGATGCCACCAGATATGATGACGAAGGTCATACCAATGGCTACAATCAAGAGAAAAGCGTTATCGATTAACAAATTCAAGAGGACCTGTAGTGAAAAGAATCCAGTATAACGGAAAGCCCCTGCAGCAAACATCAACATAAATAAAGCGATCGTGACCATGATAGGAAGATACTGTTTTTTAAACATGTCGTGATACCTCCGTCTTCCCCAAGTTCTTATGGGATTTCCGTCGTTCGAATAGGGATTTCCGGAATGATTCAGATTGGATCAAACATACGATTAAGACAACAAAGGCCTTGACGACTAATGTAATTTCCGGAGGAACCCCAATCATATAAATCGTCGTTGTTAATGTCTGAATAATAAGAGCACCCACCAACGTTCCAGATAAATAAAATCGACCGCCATTCATCGAGGTTCCTCCAATAACAACAGCTAGAATCGCATCAAGTTCAATCCATAATCCAGCATTGTTACCATCAGCACTAGAAACATTGGAACTTAGAATTAGACCTGCAACCCCTGCACATAGTCCACAGAATGCATATACCGAGATCAGAATCGTCTTCGATCTAATTCCAGCAAGACGGCTTGCTTCGGAGTTAGTACCGACAGACTCAATAAATAGCCCAAGTGCTGATTTACGAGTTAAGATTACCGCAATGATAAAGATTGCCATCACAATAAAGACAGAGAAGGGCAATCCCGCGAGAGACCCAGCGCCAACATAGTTGAAACGTGGACTTGTAACGGTTATGATCTGACCACTTGTGATAAGTTGGGCTATACCTCGTCCAGCTACCATTAGAATTAGCGTTGCAATAATCGGTTGAATTCCTCCGAGTGATACCAATAATCCATTCCATAACCCCAGAATCAATGCCAATACTAGTGACATAATGATAGCTAGCAGTACCACAGTATATCCATTCTGGTCACTGCTCTTATTGAGTGTCAGACAAGCTAATGCTCCGGTAATCGCCACAACGGAACCGACAGAGAGATCTACTCCCTTGGTGGCAATCACCAGAGTCATACCAATAGCTACTACAATCAAGGGTGCTCCAAAGTTTAATATATCAATCAAGCTTCCATAGAGATGGCCATTGCGGATCTGAATAGAGAAGAAATCAGGCGAATAACACAAATTGAACAATAAGAGTGCCACTAGCATAGTGACTGGCCAAAATAAGTGATGCTTCGTTAACTTAGCCATTCGTTGATTGACCTCCCGCGATAGCCTGTAAAATAAGCTGTTGGCTTATTTCATCGCCTTTCATTTCTTGTACCATTTGGTGATCACGAAGAATTGCGATGCAATCACTGACGCGAACAACTTCTTCTAATTCAGAGGAAATGAATAAGAAAGACATCTTTTGCTCGCGTGATAAGGAGATGACCAATTTCTGTATTTCAGCTTTTGTTCCCACATCAATTCCTCGCGTTGGTTCATCTAGAATAAGTAACTTAGGCTGCATTAATAACCAACGTGCCAGAATAACCTTTTGTTGATTACCCCCACTTAAGTTCTTGACTAGATGCTCAGGATTGGATGGATTGATGTTCAATATCTGGATATATTGGTCTGCTATCTCTTCTTGCCTCTTACGAGGAATCGTATGGAACAGCCCACGATTGGCTTGGAGAGCAAGAATAATATTCTCTCGAATGGTTAAATTCTCAATGATTCCTTCCGCCTTTCGATTCTCAGAACAAAAGGCGATTCCTAGATCTATAGCTTGTTTAGGTGAATGGACAGATTCTCCGCTATCACTAAACTTAAGTACACCTTGATCAGCACGATCAGCACCGAACAAGAGACGTGCAAGTTCTGTTCTTCCTGAACCCAGAAGTCCTGCAAGGCCAACAACTTCCCCCTTACCGATTCGTAAAGTGAAAGGCTCAATCGCCCCTTTTCTTCCAAGTCCAGATGCCTCAATCAACACTTCTTCCATTCCTTCTCTTCCTTCTGTCGTCTTTGGTAGGTCATCAAGCATATGCAATTCCTTCCCAATCATCTTCGACACTAATTCTATTCGGGGGAGATCTTGTGCTAAATATTCCCCAACAAACTCTCCGTTACGGAGAATGGTTATGCGATCTGACATTTCATATACCTGATCTAAGAAATGAGTAACGAATAAGATGGCCAACCCTTCGTTCTTTAATTGCTTCATGATTTGGAATAGTTGTTTCACTTCGCTCTGATCTAAGCTTGATGTCGGCTCATCTAGAATAAGAACCTTAGCAGATACATCCAAGGCTCGTGCGATCGCAACTAGCTGTTGGATGGCTACAGAAAAACTATGCAATGGCTTGCTTACATCAATGTGAAGCTGTAATCGTTCTTGGAGTAATTGAGAAGCTCTTCGATTAATCTCTTTCCATAGGATTCGACCGTAGCGTCGAGGCTCTCGTCCGATAAAGATATTCTCTGCAACAGATAAATTCGGACATAAATTAACTTCTTGATATACGGTACTGATTCCGATTTCCACTGCATGATGTGGGCTTTGAATTGCAATCGACTTCCCCTCTAAATCCACTGTGCCTTGGTCATGAGCATATACTCCAGTTAATACCTTAATTAGAGTTGACTTTCCCGCTCCATTCTCCCCCATTAAGGCATGAATTTCTCCAGAGAATAAGCGAAAGTCTATGCTAGATAATGCCTTAACACCAGGAAATTGTTTGTGGATATCCGTCATTTGTAAGATAGGTTGTTGCTGATCCATGTCCTTATCTCCTTTCCACGCTGTATAAGACCACTTCGTCCGATGAGATCTTTGATTAGACGAAGTGGCCAACCCAGTTAACTATTTATAATCATTAGTATTTACGGTTAGGAAGTGCCTCTTTTGCTTGTTCTATCGTAAATGTGCCCTCTTCCGTTACTGTCCGTTTTGGAACCTCTTTGCCAGCAAGAACATCTTTAATCGTGTCCATTAACTGCGGACCGAACAAGGGGTTACATTCTACGATGAAATTAATTTTGCCTTCACTTGCTGCTTGAAATCCATCTTTAATTCCGTCGACCGTAATAATTTTAATATCTTCACCTGGTTTCAGACCGGCAGCTTCAATGGCTTGGATTGCCCCAAGAGCCATGTCATCGTTATGAGCATAGAGTACGTCAATATCTTTATTCGATTTCAAGAATGCTTGCATGACTTCTTTCCCTTTAGCCCGAGTAAAGTCGCCAGTCTGAGAAGCGATGATCTTCAGATTATCGTGATCTTTGATTATCTTCTCAAAGCCTTCTTTGCGATCAATTGCCGGTGCTGAACCCGTTGTCCCTTGCAACTCAACAATATTCACTTGTTCCGTAGTATCTTTGTATTGATCTACAAGCCATTCACCCGCCTTCTCACCTTCGAGCACGAAATCAGATCCTAAGAATGTCACATAAAGTGAAGTATCCGTAGAATCGACAGATCGATCTGTTAGAATAACGGGAATCCCTGCATCTTTGGCTTCTTTTAATACAGTATCCCAACCGGACTCAACCACTGGTGAGAAACCAATCACATCTACTTTTTGTTGAATAAATGAGCGAATTGCTTTGATTTGATTCTCTTGTTTTTGCTGTGCATCGGAGAACTTCAGATCAAATCCCGCTTCTTTAGCTGATTCTTGAATGGAGGTCGTATTCGCTGTACGCCACCCACTTTCAGCACCTACTTGTGAGAAACCAAATACAATCTTCTTGTCTGTCGTTGTTCCGCTATCCGTCGTAGTTGTTGTTGTTGTCTTAGCCGGTTCATTTGCTTTATCGTTTGTTGCAGCCCCGTTATTACCACCACAAGCAGCTACCAACAACATCAATGACATCAATACGGTAAACGCCCCTGATTTATACGCTTTTCTCATTACATTCATACCTCCCCTTGTCATCACCAATGATTGGCGTGTGTTTATTATAAAGCGCTTCCATGCATTCAATATACGGAGATCCTTAGGCATTCTCTTTGTTTTTTTGTTTATTTTCCTATCTCTCCTTTTCATTTGTGTAATATTTTATTTAAAAGTTGTGCTTTTTTGATCAGTATTGGATATCCATAGAAAATGAGTCATTTATTTGATATGATGGTTTTTGAATGTTGAAATCGTTTACATTATGTATAGAAGGGTTACATGGCCCCTATGAGACTATTACAATGGATTACTTCAAGTCTACGTGCGAAACTGCTGACCTTATTCGTCATTCTAACATCCATTCCCTTGATAGCAGTTGGCTCCGTATCATACCAGAAATCGTTCAATACCGTCAGTAGCCACAGTAAAACAGCAACATTAATGATCGCTGATCAACTTGGTCGAGATATCGACATTCTATTTCAAGATGTAAGAGAGTTGTTAGAATTAAGTAATAATCCAACCGTTCACCATTTCCTCTATTCGCAAACCGAGACCTATGAGGATGCCAAGGAAATATTAACTACCTTCGACCTCTACAGGGAGACCTATAAATACGAGAGTGTTCTGAACATATCCATGGTTAATTTATACGGGAAAGGTATTAGTGAAAAGATTGGTGTATTCCAACTTGATGTTAATCCACTTCGCAACCCACATTTCACAGAGTTACTTAACCACCCTGATCAGGTGCTTAACATCACTCCGTCCGATGCTGAGCCTCTTGACAGATTGGATGGATTTCAATACCAACAGCCTAATGTCATTTCCATTATGGCAGCAGTCAAACAGCAGATTACTCATGAAGTTATCGGGTTCATTGTCATTGATCTGGATGATTCGATCGTCGAACAATTTGTCGACCATACCACGATTGGACAAACTGGATTCTTCCACGTCATCGATGAGCGAGGTAAAGCTATCTTCGTTCCCTCACAGATCAATGATGCGTCTCAAGCCATTCAAGGGCAACCGCTAGACCTGCAACATCAGTTCATTCAAAAGCGGGGAAGCTTTGTAGAGTCTTCTAAAGGGAAACCACAATTCATTGCATATACAACTTCAGCAGAGACGGGATGGATTATCGTTGGCTCTGCACCGTTACAGGAGATTGTTCAGGAAGCGAATGAGATCAGACAAGTAATCATCGTCAGCGTTGCGTTAAGTATTCTTTTTACAATTACTTTATATTTCTTTATGACTAGATGGTTGATTCGGCCTGTTCAATTGTTGAAGAAACAAATGCGCCAAGCTGCCTCCGGATTCCTTGAAGCCAAGGTGAAGACTACTGGCCAAGATGAAATTGCTGATCTAGGTAAAAGCTTCAATACCATGCTTGAACAAATCAAGATGTTACTAGAGAAGAGCATTCAAGAACAAGATCAAATCCAAAAAGCCGAGCTACGAACGTTGCAAGCTCAGATTAATCCCCACTTCCTATACAATACGCTCGATTCCATCGTCTGGATGGCTGAAGCCAACAAGAATGCTCAAGTTATACAGTTGGTTCAAGCATTGTCACGTTTTTTTCGCATCAGTCTAAGCAAGGGTCGTGATTGGATTCCTTTAAGAGACGAGCTAGAGCATGTCCAAAGTTATTTGATTATTCAACAAATGCGCTATCGAGATATTCTCCAATACGATATTCAGGTTGAACCCGCTTTACTAGATATACCTATTCTCAAGATGTCACTTCAACCTATTGTGGAGAATGCACTCTATCACGGAATTAAGAATAAAAGAAGAAAAGGACTTATCCGAATCAGTGCACGTGAAGAACAGAAAGGGATCTTTACGTTGATTGTTGAAGATGATGGAATTGGGATCACTTCTGAGCGTATGAAACAGATTCAAACAAGATTAGATGTTTCATCATCTCAGGAACTCATCGAAGATGACATAACCATAGGGTTCGGTCTCTATAATGTACATCAGAGGGTTCGATTATATTATGGACAGCACTACGGAGTAACCATCGAAAGTGTGGAGCTTCAAGGGACGCGCGTATCATTACGCATTCCGATCGAACGGAGGGATAGCACATGAAGAGAGTTATGCTAGTAGATGATGAGATTTTGTTCAGAGAAAATATACGAGATTGTATCCATTGGGAGCAAGAAGGCTTCGAATACTGTGGAGATGCTTCGGATGGGGAAGTTGCACTCCCCCTTATTGAGCAGTGGATGCCTGACATCCTGATCACGGATATTAAAATGCCATTCATGAATGGTTTAGAGCTTAGCTCGATCATTCGTAAACGGATGCCCGACATAAAAATTATGATTCTAAGTGGGCATGATGAATTTCAATATGCACAATCTGCGCTCCGCATTGGTGTCGATGAATATTGTATTAAGCCTGTTAGTGCCGCTGATATTATACAACAGCTACATCGAATCAGTCAGAAGATTGATGCCGAACGTGAGGAGAAGGAAAGGATTAAGAACTTAACTCAAATGCTTGCCACTCAGAAGATACGTACGCAAGAAATGCTTCTGGCCGACCTATGTAATGGTTATATGACAACCTCCGAAGCTATTCATTCTGCTAACTTACTATCTCTTACACTCGTAGCTAAATATTATTGCGTCATCATTACTGAATTTCGCTGTCACGATAATGACCTATCCATAGATACATCACACATCTTACAGAAAGAGACCGAGTTAGAATTTAGCTTACAGAAGCAAGTTGAATTACTTACCTTTAAGCAAAAACGTACGGAAAAGATTTGGATTCTGAAAGGAAACACAACGGAACAGCTTCAGCTTGCGATCGATAGCTTACAAGAACAACATGAGGATCAAGACAATCTAGCCATTCCAATCGAACTTTCCATCGGAATCGGAACGATTCAACATCGATTACTTGGCATTCATGACTCCTACCTGGAAGCGGAAGAAGACAAACATTGGCGTCGACTTCTGACCAAACAGGGGCAGAATGGTCTGTATCCCATGATTGGGGAATCTCTAGATCAGACAATCTCTTTAGATCATAATGAATTCATTTCCTATCTTAAATTCGGTTCTTCAACCCATGTTACACCATTTGTCGAACAGTTTGCTTCAGATTTGAAGAGACTGAATTGGCATGTACCTTTATATGGTTATTATATTCTGAATGATCTCATCTTTAAAGTATTCCAAAGTACTAAGGAGACATTTCAGAATTCAGAGGAAGCAGCCGCAACCCTAGGAAAATTACAGAAGCAAATTGAAACCGTCGATTCCTGGGGGAAAGCCTTCGCTTTCTTAATCAATCTTGCACAACAATACTGGTTGAAGCGTAAAGAATCAACTGATAAGTATACCGAGATGTTAGAACAAGTGAAAGAGTATATTCGTTGCCATTATCATAACAATCAATTATCCCTTATAGATGCAGCTGAATATGTCAGCGTTAGCCCAAGTCATTTAAGTAAGGTATTTAGCCAAGAGACGGGTCAGACATTTATTGAGTATGTAACACATATTCGAATTCGTAGAGCAATGGAACTCTTGAAATCCACACATGCCAAGTCCTATGAAATTGCTTATCAGGTAGGTTATAATGACGCTCATTACTTCTCTAATCTATTCAAGAAATCAACGGGAATGACAACCAAGGAATTCCGACGAAGTGATTCAATCTCGATCCAATCTTCTGGAACTGAAGGAGCATAATATGCTAAAAACAACGACTATAATTACAACGATCTTATGCTTTTTAGTGTTATGCTCACTTCTATTTGTGATTAATTCAAAAGAAAGATCTACCGATCCGAATAGTCCATCATCAGTAGCAACGAATCTTGAGAATCCAACCACGAATACGATGATAACTACTA
This sequence comes from Paenibacillus crassostreae, assembly GCF_001857945.1. Classification (NCBI taxonomy): domain Bacteria; kingdom Bacillati; phylum Bacillota; class Bacilli; order Caryophanales; family Paenibacillaceae; genus Paenibacillus; species Paenibacillus crassostreae. The sequence goes on along the minus strand of NZ_CP017770.1, from coordinate 3,774,804 downwards.
AACAATTCGGCATCATATATCCTATGGCTCATTCGTATTACGGTATGATTACACAGATTGCAGAAAAGACTGCGAATGCCAATGGCGTTCGTTTAATTGTTAAAGCACCAGACGAGACCAGTCTAGAGCAACAAATCCGGATGATGGATACGCTGATCCGCCAACAGGTAGATGGGATTGCGCTTGATCCCATCGATTCCATTGCCTTAATTCCTATGATTAATAAAGCCGTAGAATCAGGAATTCCTGTCATCTGCTTCGAATCCGATTCACCTGAAAGTAAACGGCTAGCATTCATCGGTTCGGATAACTATCATTCTGGTGAGAAGATGGGGATGATGATCGGCTCTCTTTTGAAAAACAAAGGAATGATCTTGGTTGAAACGGGAATGCCTGAAATGAACAGCTTAAGCGAACGATTAGAGGGATTACTCCATTACATTAATAAATATACAGACATTCAAGTGCTGGATGTTCGCTACAACGAGGGCAACTCTGCTCGCGCAACATCTGATTTGGAATTCATGATTGATGAACATCCTCATTTCGATGCTTTTGTTGGCTTAGATTTCATCTCCGCTTCCTCTTCCGTCTTCGTCTGGAAAGCCAAAGGTCTGGATCGATACGCCTTCACTTTTGGCAAGTCAACAAGCATTCAAGAAGCCATTCACAATGGGCAGATTACATCCTCTCTGTCCCAAAATGAACAGGAATGGGGCAAGCTCATTGTAGAACGCCTGTTACAGGCATCTGTAGGAGAGTCTATTCCAGTATTCGATAACACAGGTATAACAGAAATCAATCGCGACGAGTTGCAGATCGATAAAATGTAGCACAAGAAGGACGCCTTACGGCGTCCTTGGTTAGAGAGATACTATTCTATATAGGATCAAGTAATGTCTAGAACAAGGATATTCACGGAGTGAGCAGCTAAGGTTACCGTTGTACTATCAATTTCCACTTGAATTTCTGTCTCCACTGGTTTGACTTGCTCATCATTCTTTTTATTTACATTTGGAATGTGAACAAGTGAAGAATCAGCGGTTAATACAATCTTTTTACCTGTGCTAGCAACTTGAAGACCTTCAAGATCAATCTTCGTTACCTTATCAACGCTATCCGCATTAACAAGCTTCACATACACATGTTGATCATCTCTTGTAACTGAGTTATATATATCTTGGTTATAAGCTTCTAGCTTATAATCCAGGATCTTACTTGTGACTATACCGTTCGTATAAGAGCAGATCAGTTGATTCCCCTTGGCACCTCCATAATTAACGGTAATCGTATAATCAGTGTGATCGGCAAGCTCCTCATAACAGCTAGCTCGTAAATTACCTGCGGCTGTACTCGAAGAATAATCACCTAATGTATAGGCTTCGATTCCCTGCTTATACACCTTTACACCCGTCGCATTACCGTTGTAACCAATAGCATATTCGATAATATCTTTATTCACCGAGGAAATATCCGTCAACCCCGCACCTACATAGAAACCATCTACACCAGATATTCTTTGAGCTACAACCTCAACCTTGTAGTTGGTCCACTCATCATTCAACAAATATAGCCCATTCAAGCCACTACTTTGCGCCATTAATGAAAGACCATTCTCCCGATCTATTGAATAGCCATTCGACCCTGGGATAACCTTCCAAGCAGAACTAATCTCTTCCTTGAAATTTTGGTCAAAAAGTACACTACCATCTGTATTAGACGTTACTTTCACACGTTTCACTATAATATCTGCGTTCCCCGTAGCAATTTCTATTCCTCCATGTGGAATAAGCTTTGTAGGTTCACCGTTTCGATATGTTGTAAAAGATGTTCCTAATACTTGAGTTCCGAGATACTGTGCATAGAGCTGTTGGACGTAATAGTTCGGTGTAAACCATACTGTCTCGTCATCGAACCATATACAATCTGGTGTCCAGCGATATGTGCCATCCGTTAATACTTTATTGAACAATGGTGCTGTTGCAACCAATCGAACCACATCCGTATTATTCTCAAATCCGGTCATGATCGCAGCCTCAGCGATTGCCCCTGCCAACGTATTCTTATCGGTTGAAGCATATTCACCGACAAATACCTTCGAAGTCTCTGCTTCGTTCAAGTTACCGTCTTGATCATAAGCTCTATAATAGTAGTTATATCGATCCACATTACTTAATAAATACTCGTTAGATCTGTAATAATGCTCATCAGCAATGGTATCCATATAATTCTTCTGCTTATTGTACCAAGTAATTGTTTCTTCGATCCGTGAATGACCATCCGTAAAGCTCACAGAAGCAGATCCTTCTAAATTACCGCTCAAGAACTTCCATCCCTGTTGATAGGCATCATCATCCGCTTGCGCACCTACGGTTGAAATAATGTGCAATTCATAACCTGGATAATGGTTATCCATATATTCATCAATGACAGCTTTGAAATACTCAAAGTTGGCGAAAAACTCTGTACCCCAGTTCTCGTTACCGACTCCTAAGTAATGCAAATCAAACGGTTTTTCATGACCCATCAATTTCCGTAAACGCGCCCACTCATTATTCTCGAAATCAATACTGATTGCAAAATCAATGAGATCAGTAAAGTTCTTAACATAGTAATCTCTTAACGCACCACCGGCTGGATTAGCGTAATCGGAACGAGCCTGACACAGCACGCCACATGCCATGACAGGAAGTGGTGTTGCGTTCAGATCTTCGGCTAATTGGAAGTATTCCATATAACCAAGACCCATCGTCATCATATAGCCCCATACGTTGAAGTTCTCTTTGCGTAGTTCGATATCTCCAACAGACTCTTTCCAATCATAAACATTCTCCCAAATATGTGAACCCTCCGAAATACATCCTCCTGGGAAACGCAAGAAAGTCGGATGTAGATCAACTAGTGATTTCACTAGATCTTTTCTCAATCTATAGTTTGGATTACTTATGAAATTAGAATGAGCTGTTTCAGATTGATCTTCTTTACCAGCACCCCAGACATCCTCGGGCATTAACGAGACCATATCGATCGAAATTTCCCCATCAAAAGTTAAAGCAAGCTGTCCCATTACGGTTGTTAATCCTGTCAAAGTAATCTTCGAATCAACACCATATTTCTTCCATGTATTTCCTCCGTCAACTTCAATAATTGCCTTGTCACTGATTGTCTTACCTTCTGAATTCAACAATTGCAAAGTAATGATTCCAGCTGTTTCTGCCTTCGCCCAAATCGTGAAGTCATATTTAGCGCCTTCTTGAATGAACATGGCACAATTCTGATTGGTATCTGCAAAGCCTTTATTCGTAATAGTAGCCTTGTCCGCAACTGTCACATAATGAGAATTTACATCTTTATCTTCGATACCGAAGAAATCATTTAACCCTCCCGAGTCTTTCACGGTCATTTGATCCGTATCACCTGACCAAGCATGTAATGGGATGTGATTTCTTCCTGTTGATAACCCGTGCTCACCGCATACATGCGAATAACTGTCGAATGCAAAAGATTCAAAAGAACGATTCTGTACTAACTCTGCGTAAATCCCACCATCAGCAGCATTGTTGATGTCCTCATAGAATAAGCCATATAATATTTCACTTACATCCAGTACTTTCTTACTTCCATCAATCGTTAACGTATATGGTGGCAATTCCTTAGGAAGCACAGATACAGCAAAGCTTTTCTCGATCGTACTTGCACCTTTCGATAAAATGGATGTAATCGTTCCAGCCTTAGCTGCTTGAATATGGGGGTTAACGACTCCATCATTCGAAATCGCTGTGATATCACTTGATTTCCAAGATACGTTTACTTTCCCGCTCATGAGAGAGGAAGGCAGTTCAATATCTTCGGTAATAATCGAAGTTGGGAAATTTAAGTATTTATCTTTCGCTAGGTTTACAATTTCTTCGTCCGTCAGCGATTCGCACATCACCTCGATGACTTCATCCTGTGATAATCCTGCTCCATAGATGCGGAAATCTGAAAGGGAACCGCAGAAATCATCATCCGCTGTATGCTGAGACATACCGATGAAATTATTATTGTAATTGGAGTTGTCTACAAACGTAGCAAACCATGACCGTAATTTAGCATAGTTACCGCTAGATGTCTGACTGATCATTCCATCAGCAACCACTTCTCCGTTCACATACACCATGGATCCGGCACTGCTTAAGGTACCACCTTCTGTGCCAATAACAGACATTGCAACATGCATCCACTCACCCACGGCAAAAGACTTCCCTGGGTCAACGGTTAAATCTTCTCCTGCAAAGCAAGTACCACGCATATTCCGTGTCATGAACAAATAAGGCCCTATTGATCCTTTACCGAAATCAAAGATTCTCTCCCACACATTTGAGCCTTTACCCAAATAAACCCACGTTGAAATCGTTAGCCCCGTATGATCACCAACATCTTTCATAAGATCTGGCGGTAGCTTCACATAAGAACTACCATTTCTACCACCCGAAAGAGTGACAGCTGATCTACCATCCACGATTTGAATAGAAGGCAACGTTGTCCCCGATGCAATTCCGTCCTTTCCTTTCCCTGAATAGTCTTGTCCGACTTGCTCAGAGTTATCAAACTTATAATGTGCAATTAAACTGTCATTCAACTTATAAGTGTTGTCACGTTTCATATAGGATCACCTGTCATCTTTATTTTGATTATCTTTTGTCACGAACATAATACCATATTTAATATTAAATTAATATATATACTAATATATTAGTATATTAGTTAACAATATAATCTTATGGATCAATCCTTCTTTTACAACAAAAAAATCCACGTTAATATCGTATCGTGGATTAGTGTTTGTTAAAATTATTATAATGATTTCGTTGAATCTCTAACGACCAATTCTGCTGGGAAAATTTTATGTGTATGTGATATCTTTTTGTTGATAAGATCGAAGAGAACCTTAATTGTCTCTTCAGCAATTTCCTTCACGGGCTGTCTCATCGTAGTTATCGAAGGATTATAATAGAATCCTATATCGAGTCCATCAAAGCCAGCTACTGAATAGTCCTCCGGCACTTTTTTTCCTGTCTCAAATATAGCTTTACAGGCACCAATAGCTAGACTATCAGAAATCGCGTAAATTGCAGTACAATCTTCTTTCGATGCTAGTAATTCTTTGGTAACCACATATCCATTCTCCATTGTATAACTTTCAATATCATCCTTCATGATACGTACCAATTGTAGATCCAAATCAATCCCATGATCTTCTAGTGCTTTCTTGTATCCATCATATCTTAATTTCCCAATACTCACATCATCCATGGGTGCCGCAATGATCGCGATCTTCTTATGACCTTGATTACATAGGTAATCTACTATTTTATAGCTTTCTTTGAGGTCATCCACGGACACAGAAGAATAATCACTTGGTGTGAATTCTGTTGCCATTCCAATTGTACTCAATACGAAAGGTACAGATAATTGAGTTAATTTTTCTTTAGAATGTGAGAAATATCCTCCAAGAAATACTATCCCCTTTAATCGCTTCTCTTTCTCAAGTTCAATTGCGACATCAATTTCATCTTGATTCTCATCTACACGTTGTAAGAAAAATGAATATTTCTTTCGTTGAATTTCTTCTTCAAAAACTTTGATCATTTGATTAAAGAAAGGGTTAGTGATCCCTTTTATCAATACAGCGATTGTCTTTGAATCGGCACGTTTAAGATTTCTTGCACTATTGTTCGGTATATAATGATTGTCCTTGATGACTTGCATAATCATTGACTTCGTCTCTTCATTAATATCAGGATGATTATTTATGGCTCTTGATACAGTGGTTACACCTACACCACACATCTTTGCAACATCGGTAATTGTAATCCTCTTCATATCCGCTCTTCCTCACACCATAATTTTACTAATGGCCTATAATATCATTAATATATCAATTAAAGCGACTTAAAACAATGAACCTATTTAAAAAAGAAGAGTGAGGTATTTCTCAGGATGTCGAAGTCACCAAGAAACAATCCCCACTCATTTTGATAATAAATGCTATCTGTAAAAAGATTAACCCTTCACAGCTCCTGCTACTACACCTTCAATAATATATTTCTGACAGGATAAGTAGAATATTATTATAGGAATGATAGCCAATACTAACATTGCCATCATGGCCCCCATATCAATTGATCCGTATCCACCTTTTAGATACTGGATAGCAATTGGAATGGTTTTATACTCCGTACCAATAATTAAGTATGGTAACAAATAGTCGTTCCATACCCACATCACATTTAGGATCGATACTGTAATTGCGGTTGGTTTAAGGATTGGCAATACCACTCGGAAGAACGTCTGTACTGGACTACCTCCATCCATCATGACTGCTTCTTCTACCTCTAGAGGTATTGATTTAACAAATCCACTAAACAAGAACACAGATAGCCCTGATCCAAAACCAAGGTAGATCAAGATAATTCCTAATGGATTATCCAAATGCGTAACATTTGCGACCTTTGTCAGTGTGAACATAACCATTTGAAAGGGTACGATCATAGAAAAGGTAAATACATAGTACAAAGAATTAGTGAATTTCGACTTCACTCTGGTGATATACCATGCTGTCATCGAAGTAAATAAGACAATAACAGCAACTGAACCTACCGTAATAAATAATGACATACCGAAAGCATTAATGAATCCCGTCTTATCTAAGCCACTAATATAGTTTTCCAATCCCACGAAAGTAGTATTATTAGGGAAGAGAAATGGAGTATCACTAATATAGAATTTCCCTTTGAAGGAGTTCATAATTACGACAAGTATTGGTGCTAAAAAGGCAACGGCTAATATTATCAAAATAATAAAAATAATATTATCCTTAAATTTCGAAGTTTGGGTTTCCATTAATTCTCAACCTCCTTTCTTCTAGTAAGGACAAGTTGGATTAATGCGATCAAAGCGACTAGAACAAAGAATACAACCGCTTTAGCTTGACCTACACCTTCCATACCCGTTTTACTATAGAAAGTATTATAAATATCTAATGCCATCATTGCAGTTTCTTTGGATGGAGCACCCGCTGTTAAAGCTAAGTTCTGATCAAATAGCTTGAACGAGTTAGATAAAGTTAAGAACAAACATATCGTTATTGAAGGCATAACTAATGGAATCGTCACGTTACGTAGTACTTGAAAGCGACTCGCTCCATCAATTTTCGCAGCTTCGACAACATCTTTAGGAACATTCTGAATACCTGCAATATAGATAATCATCATATACCCTATGAGTTGCCAGTTCATAAGAATAATTAAACCCCAAAAGCCATACTCTGCACTAAAAGTTAATGTCACGTCAAAATTAATCAATATACCATTAAGAATAAGCTGCCAAATATAACCTAGTACGATACCACCAATTAAGTTAGGCATGAAGAATACAGTTCTAAAAAGATTTGTACCTTTCTTTCCTCGAGTTAATAACATGGCAATGATGAAGGCAAACACGTTAATCGTAATTACGGATACGACTGTGAAAGCTACTGTAAATCCAAGTGCATTTAGAAATTCTTGATTAGAGAATGCCTTAACATAGTTACTTAGACCAACCCATTTGGCATCCGTTACTGTCGTAAATTCTGTTAAAGACAAATATATACCTAGCAGAAATGGGATAACAAATGCTAAACCGAAAGCCAATAGCGTAGGTAAAGCAAACAGTCCAAAATATTTTTTCATCGACTTTTCCATATAGTCTTCCTCTCCTTTTCTGAGTATTGTAATCGTGATCATACCCAAAAATCTCTCCTATGAGATTATGCCACTGTGCATCTCAAGATACACAGTGGCATAACTTTTGATCCATAATGATTGATGTTGTAACACATTCATCAATCATATTTATTTATATATTATTTAGTTTTTTCGGATTTCCAAGAATCTACAACAATCGTTGATACTTCATCCCATGTTTTCTTACCTTGTGCATATTCAAGTAATGCATCACCGAAGTAATTCTTGAATTCTTCACTTGGGAATGCTGCGAATGTCCAAGCCATAGATTGTACTCCATCTTTTTCCATCCAAGCTAATACTTCTTTAGCTAGTGGATCAGCTGGTTTCTCAGCATCAGTAAATGTGTTGAATGGAGCAATAAATCCTAGATCGTTCGTTACATAAGCTTTACCCTTTTCACTTGAGAATAACCATTCTAAGAAAGCGATTGAAGCTTGTTGCTTCTCAGCAGATACTTTACTGTTGATTGCGAAGTAATTCTCTGTACCTACAGCCAATCCTTGTTTCTCTTCACCAGCAATACCGGCATAGATTGGTAAGAATTTAATGTTATCAGCTTCTACTACGTTACCATCAACATCACTAATTTGTCCCCAAGCCCAGTTACCATTCTGAACCATAGCTGATTGACCAAGTGCAAATTCAGCCATAGAATCTGTTACTGTTTTACTACCTAGGAGAGTTCCTTTAGTTACCGAATTATTGATGTAAAGATCAAAGATGTTTTTAAAGTTATCTGCGTATTTGAATGACAACTCATCAGTAGCTAATCCAGCTAGGATTGTGTTATCAAATGCAGTATTTTCTTGGAACTCATAGAAGAATGGAATGTTAGCTAAATGTGTTTGCCATCTCCATTGCTCACCAGCAGCTAAAGAAGTAGATGAGAATACACCTTTAATACCTAGTTGATCTGCCTTAGCAGTCATATCTTCTACTACGGATTGTAATGTAGCAAAATTATTAATTTCAGCTACTGAAGAAATCGATACTGCTTTATCTGCTAATGCGAAGTATTTCTGCATAATTGCGTCATTATAGATGATACCAAAACCTTCTACAACATAAGGAATACCGTATACGCCTTCACCACTAGTTACTGCTAGACTTGGATCTGTCAAGTAGCTGTAAAGTTTAGTATCTTTCAAATCCAATGTGTAGTCTTTCCAAGACTCATAACCTACAGGTCCGTTCATTTGGAAAATCGTTGGAGCATCTGACTTAGCGATTTCAGATTTCAAAGTTGTTTCATAAGTACCTGCAGCAGCAGTTACAACTTTAACCTTAACGCCTGTTTCTGCTTCGTAGTCCTTAGCAATTTTCTCATATGTTTCTGCAATTTCTGGTTTGAAGTTCAAGAAATAAATTTCTCCACCATCGCCTGTTGCAGTTTTGGTTGTATCTGCATTATTATTTGCTCCAGTATCGTTGGCTGCGTTATTACCACAAGCAGCTAGAAGACTGATAGCCATTGTTGCTACTAGGACAAGTCCCAATATTTTCTTAAATTTACTCATTGTTATTCCCCTTCTTTTCTGTAAATTTTCACTACTCTTTAATACGATACGCCCCAAAGTATTTTCAGAAAATTTCTTGGTAACGCTTTCTTCATTTCCATCGGTAGCGTTATCGGTAACGTTTCCAATTGATGTTTATAGATTATCATATAGGCTAAATCTTTGCAATATATTTTCTAGAATTTATTAACCATTATTCCATATTCCAAACCTCTCTATTCATAATCACAAAAAAGACAGCTTGTCCTGATAAAGGATGAGCTGCCTGCATGAATAAATTTATCTACTTGTTGTACTTCTTCTTTCTTTCTTAAACCATTCCGTCTTAGGCTTACGCGGTGGATTTGTCTTGGATTTCACAGCTTTCGGTTGTACAGCTGTCGATCCTTTGGAGGTATTATCCATTTTATCAAGGCGTTGACCCTTCGCCATTGGATAGGCATGATCTTTCACTTCGGGAACACTCTTCCCGATTAATTTTTCAATATCCTTCAGATACGGCAATTCATCCACTTCACAGAAGGAAATAGCTGTCCCACTCAATCCTGCCCTACCAGTACGGCCAATTCGATGCACATAGGTCTCTGGAATATTCGGAAGATTGAAGTTGATCACATGTGACAGTTCTTCAATATCAATACCTCTTGCTGCAATATCTGTCGCCACTAACACTCGGGTCACACCATTCTTGAAATTGCGTAATGCCTTCTGTCGGTCTACCTGAGACTTATTACCATGTATTGCTTCTGCCGAAATATTCACTTTCGTCAAATCACGTACAACGCGATCAGCACCTCGTTTGGTACGGGTGAATACCAATGCTGTCACAATCGATTTATCTTCTAACAGATGGTTTAGTTGCTTTTGTTTATTTCCTGTAGCTAATAAATACACAGACTGTTTAATTCGATCCACAGTTGAAGATACCGGTGTAATTTCCACTTTTACCGGATTAACAAGTAGCGATTTAACCATTTTGGATATTTCTGGTGGCATTGTTGCCGAGAAGAATAATGTCTGTTTTTTGCTAGGCATCTTGGCAAGAATTCGCTTCACATCATGTATAAAGCCCATATCCAACATTCTGTCAGCTTCATCTAACACTAGAATTTTAACATGCTGTAAATTAATGCGCTTTTGATCAATAAGATCAATGAGTCTACCTGGAGTAGCAATAATAATATCTGTACCACTATTTAGCGCCCGCTCCTGAACTTTCTGAGATACGCCACCCACAATGGCTGTACAACTCACATCTGTAAACTGGCTATAGGTCTTGATATTATCTGAAATCTGTAAAGCCAGTTCTCTTGTTGGAGTTAGAATTAATGAACGAATACGTCGCCTCGCATTGGGATTACTCTTTTCTTCGCTTAATAATTGGATCATCGGTACTGAGAAGGCAGCTGTCTTTCCTGTTCCCGTCTGTGCACAACCTAGGAAATCCCTACCTTCTAATACTGCTGGGATCGCTGCTTCTTGGATTGGTGTTGGTGCCGTATAATTCGCTTTATTCAAAGCTTTCAGTATATCTGGAATAATATTCAATTCATTAAATGTCATTGGTTCTCCTATTTGTTCAATATTTATAATGATAAATACATACATTATTATAACTACATCATGCACACATTATGTGCTTGTAACGATTATTGTAACGTCTCCACAATCCGTTCCTTCACGTCATAAACCATTAGCATAACATAAATATAAGGTTAACAAAAGAACCAGCACTCAATATCATGAGTACTGGTTCTTGAGATTAGTTATTGTGACTACATAAACCGTGATTACAATATTTGAATTAATTATTTTTATTAATTGTGAGCATGATGACCTTTATGATTACCTTGATCTTTCACAACAGATAGAACTTTACCAGTCAACGCATCAACCTTAACCCAAGATACGCCTTTATCTATCTTTACCTTCACTTCATAGACAAGTACATCATTTTCACGATCAAGTTTAACCTTCATCACTTCACCATTAAGGTATGTCGCTGCGATAACACTTGCTCTTTCAGCTCCAATCTTCAAATCTTTCTCGACAGATAGAACCTTCCCAGTCAACGCATCAACCTTAACAATATATATTCCATTAGTTGTCTTCACATTTACTTCATAGAGAAGTGTTTCGTCATCGCTATCAAGTCTAACCTCGGTCGCTTTACCATTAAGGTATGTCGCTGCGATAACACTTGCCTTACGAGCTCCGATAGTAACTACTTTCGCTTCTTTCTTTACCTTCTTAGCGTCAACATGCACCTTAGCATTCGCTAATCTATTAATTTCATTGACCTTGCTAACTTTCTGAGTGGTGTTACTTGGTTTTAAGTTCGAAGCTTGAACACTCCCCACGCCAAACACTCCTCCTACGGATAGAGCAACTACTAATGCACTTATACCTAATTTTTGTTTCATCTTCATTTCATGTTCCTCCTCATAAGTTGCTTGATTTGATATTCTCAATATACATGCACCAAATGAGAGGAAAGAGATAACTAGATTAGAATTTGATGAGAAAACATTGAGCGGAGCAACAAGCAACATCATGCAATACTATTTTTTATCAATAACTTCCTTCTGATCATTCACATTCTTACCGCCTCTATTATCCTGAACATCCACTTTTCTATGATCTTGATTATGTGTATCATTAATAGAATCTCTATCATTTTTACCTTTTCTATCGTCTTTATCATCCCAAGTCACAGACATAATCGCTCCTGAGATGCCATTCACCTGGACCACTGCTTCACGATGATTCTTAGTATTCATCTTCACAAGATAATAACTATTACTATCCGTACCTCTTATTTCAATGCTCTGAACAGTGCCAGACACATGCTTTAGTGCAAGAACAGCGGCTTGATCACGGCTTACTAACGCTGTAGACTTTTCACCGACGTCCGAGGTAGGTTTTTTAGTTGGTACAGTTATATCAGCATCAGGCTCTTGAACGGGCGTCTCAACTGAAGACTCATGATCTGGCAATATCTTATCTGGTGAGACCTGATCTTGATCTTCGGAATCTTGTTTCTCTGGTGTTAATACATCAGGAACAACAGCTTCCAATCTTACAATCGATGTGATGGTCCCTTCAGATGCATTTAATCTCAACTCGTAAAGGCCTTTCACTAATCGATTCTGGATGACATACTCATCATTCTTAAGTGAACTATGGATAACCTCACCTGGATACTGGGCTAAAACAATTTGGATGGCTTCCTCTTCGGACAGCAGAACTGCTGAGCTAGCCCATGATTTCCACACTATTCCAACTGTTGTAATTCCCAGAATAATAAGTACTATGATCGATAGACGTACGATCTTGTTGTTCATACCGAATCACCTCCAGTTATTTGTCTTAAATATATATCCTCTAAATTAGAATACGGTGAGAATCTCGCATAATAACATTTCCCTCCGGGATCCATAGCTCAGCGGTCGTACCTTCACCTTCTACACTATCGAGTTCAATACGTACTCCGATCGCTTCTGCGATCTCAACGGCAAGTGATAGCCCAAGCCCTGCACCTCCAGCTTGTCTCGTTCTCGCCTCATCCACACGATAGAATCGATCAAACACATACGGTAACTTATCTTTCGCTATCCCTATACCACGGTCTATAATTCGGATAAAGCGGTCATCCGATAATGCGCCAACCTCAACTACAATATCGTCATCACTATACTTCTGAGCATTATCTAGAAAAATAAACAACAATTGCTTCAATTTACTCTCATCACTATATCCAAACACTTCCGGCTGCCCATTCACGCGAATCTCTTTACCATAAGCGTTGCGAAATGCTTTAGCAGAGCCTATCGTTAATTCTGTCAGGTTCACATTATCCAACCTAATATTCCATTGTTCCTTATGCTTTGCAAGCAATAAGAGCTGTTCTGTCATATCCTTCATTCTCATAGCTTCGGAATGAATGGCTTCAATGGATTCAGTGAATATCTCTGGACGATCTAACCCTCTTCTTCGCAAAAGATTGGCATAACTTTCAATAATCGTCAACGGTGTCTTAAGTTCATGCGAGGCATTAGCTACAAATTGTTCTTGTTTCTTATAATTATTCTCAAGCAGTTCGATCATATCGTTAAAAGTCATACTCATTTCCATCAACTCGTCTTTGGATTGTCCCTGAAGCTGCAAGCGATTGAACCGCCCGCTACGGCGGATTTCCTTCATAGTTAACGTCATGGCACTAATCGGCTTCATAATAACAGCGCTTAATAGACGAATGGAGACTAACACAGGAATGAGAGCAACACATGTCACGACGATCAGAACCAAGCGTAGAACACGAAGGGTGTCCATCGTCGATTGGATACTTTCCGTCACTTGGATATTCATCACGACACCATCCGACCAAATGACAGGTATGGATACCATCACATATCTTTGGTCTAGATCATCAAACACTTGCACCTTCTTATTCGTGTCGTATACACCCGGCAGTTGACTAAGATGTTGTTGGGACACCGAAGTAACAGGAGCGAGACTCGTCCCATCAGGTCCTAACATCTGAATCATCCCATTAATCGGGACATAACCACGCAATAAATCTTGTGTTGGAATCTCTCCCGCTACCTGCCTCATCGCGTTGGCAATTTGTAGTGTCTGTGCTTCTGCTCGATGCAACTGGTTATTCATAGACAATTGACTGAACGTATAATACGTGGCTAGATTCATAAGAATTAATAATACGGCAAATAACACAGACGAATATAAATGGATTTTGCTACGTAATCTCATGGACTTTCCTTCAGAACATAACCGACACCACGCACCGTATGAATAAACTCTGGCTCGTTCGGATGATGAATTTTTTTGCGCACATAACGTATATAGACATCTATCACATTCGTATCCCCGAAATAATCATAACCCCATACTGCTGACAATATCTGTTCCCGATCCAACACCTGGCGCTTGTTCTTCATTAAGTACATTAACAGATCGAATTCACGTCGAGTAAGATCAATCGTATCATCCCCTCGTAGGACTTCCCTCGTACTCTCGTTCAACTGTAAATTACCCACACTCAACCACTCATCTGTAGCCACTAGCTCCATCTGGTGAGTTCGTAATCTCAAGGCAGCTCGTACACGAGCGAGTAGTTCTTCAATCACAAATGGTTTCGTTATATAATCGTTAGCCCCTAGATCCAGACCTGAGACTTTATCTTCAATCGAACCTCGCGCTGTTAGCAATAAAATAGAGATTTGAGAATCGTTCATTCTTATTTTTCTTAATAATTCAATTCCACTCATCCCGGGAAGCATCACATCTAGCAGAATCAGATCAATCCCACCTGCTCGATAGATTTCCAACGCATCTAACCCATTTCCCGCCTTCGCTACGCGATATCCTTCCGATTCCAACTCTATTTCCAGGACTCTAGCGATTTTGTCTTCATCTTCCACGATTAATATGTATTCGCTCAATGTTACGTCCTCCGATCTAATCTATTTATTATTAAAAAAATATGAATCCCCTATCAACCAAGTTTGAATTTGGTGTGAGATGCATATTCCTCTTTATCCTTATACATAATATAGCAGATAATAATGAAAATCAGGAAAAAGGACGTGTATAAATGGGAATTTTGAATGGTAATCCAAAAGATGAGCCCTTGCATTACGGTGAGATATTTAGCATATGGTCTGCTTCTACAGCTGCAAAAGGTGCTATATCTTGTTACCAAGCTTATGTCTATCATGCAGGAGACAAAGATTTAAAGGAAATATTAAAAGATCTTATGGATCAAGCCAAGCAGGAGATCAAAGAATTGGATAAATTGCTCACAGATAATGGTATTGCATCCGCCCCAATTATGCCTGATCGCCCTCAAGTGAAACTCGAAGATATTCCTGTAGGAGCAAGGTTCGCTGATCCAGAAATAGCGGCTAAAATTGCAGCGGATACTTCTATCGGACTAGTTGCATGTAGCCAAGCGATGGGACAGTGTATTCGAGTGGATGTTGGTGCTTTATTCGCCAAATACCATCTCACGAAAGCCGCATTAGGAGCTAGAATACTTCAAATGAACAAAGAAAAAGGATGGCTTATTCCTCCTCCACTACTCGTGAAGAAACCAGAATAACTCCATCTCCAATAAAGCCCGCTCATCGAGTGGGCTTGATGATTCTAATATTTAGAGGAGGCTTTCGATGTATTTCTATAAAGAAAGTTTAATAAATCTTATTACTGTGGATAAACCAGATCCTGCAGCAGCTAAAGTGTTACAAGAGATACTTGGCGGGCATTTCGGTGAAATGCGTACGATGATGCAATATTTTTTCCAAAGTAATAATTTTCGAGGGAAGGAAACACAATTCCGCGATTTGCTGCGAGGCGTATTCTTGGAAGAGATTGCCCATGTTGAACTTGTGCAGCATACGATCAATCAATTACTTAATGACTCAGGTTATGATCAAGCCGGGAATGCTGGTGTTGACGGTGCACCCTTGGACGAAGCGGTTAAGCATGCCAATCCGCATCATTATATTGTGGGGGCACAGTCTTCTTTACCTGTAGATGCTGCTGGTAATCCTTGGATGGGTAACTATGTCTATAATCATGGTAATCTAATCAGTGACCTGCTAGATAATGTCGTACTTGAATCTACTGGCGTATTGCAAAAGACACGGATTTACGAAATGAGTTCCAATCAAACGTTTCGCGAAACATTAGCTTTTCTAATCGTTCGTGATAACGCTCATCAGAATGTATTTGCCAAGGCATTAGAAACACTGGGCGTGAATTGGGGCAAAATATTCCCTATTCCCAACTATGATATTAATAAATATCCGGAGTGTCGGAAGTTTGTTGATCTGGGTTATCATAACGCGCAATTCAACTTTAGATTAGATGATACGAGAATCGGTGAAATCGTCCAAGGAGAATCTCCGAGTCGTAACAAGGGAACCTTGGAGGTTACTCCCCCACCTGAGGGATTCCCAGTACCAACTATGCCAGAACTACCAAATGAGCATAGTCCTGGTTTGTATGATCTTAACGCGTAACCCGTGCATAGAACAACCAGATGATCTTTTAATAATCCAACACCCCTAGGCATCTACCCGCATAGGCTAACGTATACCGTTTAGGAGGGATTAGGATTGAATAGTAAAGATATGAAATCTCAGCAACAACATCTGGCATGGCACGAAACACTAGAAATGCACGAATTGACAGCCTACCAGAGTAATCAGCTGATACATTTTAAAATGGTAGTAAACGACATCAAAGATCCTCAGCTTCACGCACTCTACATGGAAGCCATTAAGGGTGTTGAGAAGAATTTAAAAGAACTGCTGCAATACTTTCCGATGGCTCCCCAAGGAACACGTGGTGGTACCACAGGTGTAGATTTGACCGCATTCTATGCTGGACAGCTGTTAGGATTCGCGAAGACCTCCGTTCGCAGCTATGCCATAGCCATTACAGAAACTGCAACACCAGCACTTAGAGATACGTTCCAAAAGCAATTAAACGCTGCCATCCAGCTACACGGAAAGATCTATTACTTCATGCTTGAACGTGGGTTATACCCATCTTATGATCTCCCTAAGCTGTTATCCAACGATGTTGCTATGGCCAATAAGGCGATTTCTTTGTAAAAAAGTACTTAAACTAAGCCCTCGATCATGGTTGTGGATCGGGGGCTTAGTTATTTAAGTATCAGAACCAGTGTATGTGCATTATTGCAAAAGAATCGATGTACATGTCTGGCCATTGAAGGCAATTGAGAAGGATCGTCAGGAATAATAGAATTCCAGCTTCATGATTACTCCCCCGGTCATGTTACAACAAAAGTCTACCGAAATGGCAAACTAACAATATAACCAATATAACCAATATAAAGGAATACCTCCCGAAGTAAAAAAGGGATTTTACTGTTCAATGTCTGATATGCTGAACTTTGTGTCGGTGATGAGTATGTCTTCATCCCCATATTGTTTGCCATTAAAGTTGCACGCTTCATATGCAATGGGTCACTTACTATCGTGAATGTCTTCAAGTTATGTTTGGAGGCTATCTCATAAGCGTATTTGAGATTCTCTTCTGTGATTGTTGATTGAGTTTCAATAAGTATATCTTCTGCATCCACTTGATTACTAATAGCATAATCTCGCGCTACCTCTGATTCAGCAACTTGATCGTTATCGCCTTTGCCACCTGTAAATATGATTGTATCTACATAGCCATTCTCATAAAGAGAAATCGCGTGATTTATCCTTTCACTTAAAACAGGAGATGGTTCACCATCCCAAGCCGCCGCACCGAGTACAATGGCCGCATCAGACTTAACGAATTCAACTTTATCACCGAAAGACCAAATACGATATGCTGAGTAACTTATAAGAACAAGAATAAGGAAGATCATAACTAAAGCTAATTTACCTAACACTTTTTTTGTCATTCTAGATCATCATCGACATCGATTAGATAGACTCTTTCCTTGAACCCGCCCCGTGCTTCCGCCTTATCTACGCGAATATTCTCAAGTTGTACCCAGTTAGATCCATGAGCTTCAGCCAATGCCCTTATTACTTCTTGCATATCTGCTAGCTCTTCCAAAGCTTCTTGATCATTATCCGCCTTGGTATACTCCTCAACTTCTTCGTTAAGCTTCACTTTCAATTCTTCTGTATATTCTTCAGTATCCAGAATGCGAGTTCTGCACTCTTTTCCTTGGGAGCTAATAATGAATGGAATACGATCTCTTACTAATTTATTGTATGTAGGCATGGAAACATTCCTTTCCAAATTTATGACTAATAAGGTTTAGGTAGATGAGCGCTTGTCCAAACCATTATTAAAATCCAACTGATTTGATTTTACAATCTACTCAGTTGGATTTAGTTGTATATGGGGTTATGCTCATTCTCCTAAGAATCCTTTAGCAAATTTATCGAAATCTGACTGAAATAATCTATCCTGCACAATGCGGTATTTCTCAAACTCACTTTCAGCAAAGGTTTTAGCTATCTCAGCAGTAACCTTACCTGCATCATTTAGCAGTTCATATTCGTTAAACTGCAAAAAAGCATTTAGTCTATCCGCCCAATCCTTCATTGTCATTGGAATTTTACGCTTGGCTTGGTTTTCAGCATAGTCAAGATACATGGAGACAATTCGATTAAGACCATCAAATTCATCTAATGTCAGATAGTTTTTAGCAATAGATACATCACTTCTATTGATTTTCCCCTGCGGAGCATTTTTCCATGTAGTAAGCCCCATATGTTCTTTCTCAGCATTTGCTCTATCCATAATTAATTTTGCTGCAGTTTTTCCATGGATAGCAAAGTGTAGCTTATTTTGCACAGTTTTAAAAAATAACTTTGTTGTCGCCACCTCAACTGAATAATCCATCGCAGTAGCATAAATATCGGTGATTTTCTGGTAAAACTTTCTCTCACTAGCCCTAATTTCTCTTATATCTTCAAGTAAGTGGTCAAAATATTCTTCATTTAAAAAAGTCCCATTTTTTAACCTTTCTTTGTCTAAAACGTACCCACGAATAGAAAAGTTTTTCAAAATAGAACTTGCCCAACCTCTAAATACAATGGCTCTTTCCGAATTGGTTCTAAATCCAACAGCAATAACTGCCTCTAAATTATAGAATTTTGTATTATATACTTTTTCATTGTTTGCAACTTGTCGGAATTTCCGACAAGTTGATTTTTCATCTAATTCACCATCGGAAAATATATTTTTCAAGTGTTCAGCAACAGTAGAGCGGCCTTTATCATAGAGTGTTGCAATCATATCATGCGTCAACCATACATTCCCATCTTCAACCATAACTTCAATGGAGTCAGAACCTTCATCTGCTGTAAACATCAAAAACTCTGCAGTACTATTTCTTATTTTTAAAAATTCAATATCTTTACTCAAAATTCTTCCTCCTTCTCACAGAAAGACAAACATACGTTCTTAAACTATTATAACAACTATTACTAGTGAACGAAACAATTATTCTTATAAAGATTAAATAATTCTACATCATAAACAATGTACTCCAAAAGTATGTGTGTCATACTCACCTTCCTTATATCCCCTGTTATATCTCCCCAGTGATCAATCTGTAAAGATAAAAAAATACCCATCTGGCAACAGACGAGTTTGGAATAGTCCTAATTTTCAGTATTATAAATTGATTCTTATAATCATTTAAATCAGAGGGTTATGATTTACAGCAACTTAATCAGCCCTTCTAGCTCATCAAGCAAACCTTTTGCAAGTTCAAAATTATTATCTTTTAAAGCCAATTCTATTTTCGTTTCAATTGCTTTTTTGTTTTGTTCCGTTTCTAGATAGTCTCTGTCAAAATGATGCGCATAAATCATCTTTTTGAATTTTTTTATAGTCATTTTTCTAATCGTCTTATCGTCAATGATTAGAACATAATCCATCCCATTGACAACAGAATAGAAGTCATGCGAAATCATGAGAATCGTGCCTTTGTATTCTTGAATGGCTTTCTCTAGTGCGATTTGGGTGTAGGTGTCTAAATGACTTGTCGGTTCATCCAGAAGTAATACATTGGCTTTACTAGCAGAAACTTTAGCTAATTGAAGGATATTTTTTTCTCCACCAGACAAAGATTCAATCTTCTGATTAACGATTTCGCCTTCAAAACCATAGTGTGCAAGATAGGATCTAGCCTCATCATACGTTTCGAACCCAGCATCGATGAATTCTTCTAGGATGGTATTCGAATCCTTTAGAACTTCGCCTTGCAGCTGAGATAAATAAGATACTTTCGCATCAGCATGTATTTCAATGGATTCATGATTATTCTTAAAGATATCTCGGAGTAACGTCGTTTTCCCGGTACCGTTTGGACCGATCAGAGCTACTTTATCCGTAGATTTGATCTCAAAGTTCACATTTTCTAACAGCAACTCATCAAAGGCAACACCATAATTACTGACATTGATAACCGTGGTGTCTTCTTCCAGTTCATGATCCATATCTAGGCTAATATTCGGTTGCTTAATATCTACGAATGGCGCTTTAAGTCTACGTGCTTCCAATCTTTCTTGAAATCTAACTCTAGCTTTGAGCGCTCTCCCTCTAGATGCTTCTGAATTATAGGTTGCGACCGTTCTAAGATTATCGATGATGATCTCGTTGCGCTCAATTTCTTCAGCCTCAGCGATGGTGAGTTCTTGTAACTCAATCTTCGTCTCAAGTAATGAGAAGTTATACTCAATATATCGCCCGTCAAACTCTTGGAGCTCCATGTTCTCAAGGTGTAGAATTTTGTTGAAACAATGATTCAATAAATATCTGTTGTGCGTAACAACGAGTAGCATTCCTTTGTGAGCATTAATCAGATTCTTCAACGCATTGAGGTTCTCGAAATCTAAAAATACATCGGGTTCATCCATGATCATTAAGTCTGGACTATTCAGCATTTCCTTGATGACTTGAATCAGCTTGAATTCCCCGCCACTCAGGTCGGATACCCTAACGTCTCTTAGCTTCATGAGGTTGGCTAGGTTTAGTTGCTTATGAATGTTGCTCTCAAAATCATTCCCATCCATTGCATCAAATGCATCTAAAGCGAGTTGATACTTTTCTAATAATGCTTCAATATCCGTTGATGTCTCCATCTCCGTTAATATCACATTTATTTCATTCTGTATCTTAATAAATTCTTCACCGATATATTCGAATACGGTTGTTTCTTTACTTCTATCTAGTTCTAAGAACTGACTTACATACCCGATTCTGCACGTTGGGTCTATCTCTAACTTACCTTCGTACAGATATCTTTCTGGATCCATCAATATATCGATCAGTGTACTTTTCCCACTGCCACTTGTTCCTATAAACGCACAATGTTGTGCCTCTTCAAGCGTAAATGTAATGTTTCTATATAGTTCTTTTTGCGGAAATGAGAAGGATAAGTTATCAACTGTTATCATAGTGTTACCTTTCTTTCTAACTAAATTATTAGATGTACTGAAGTTGTAGAATAACACTGTTTACATCTAACTACAATCATTTCAGATTAAAGTTGTTCGTGACATGGAAAAATACAACTTAGAACAATATGATAAAAGTTGGGGGGTGATCGCACAAATGAAGAAGCTTGCCTTTAATCTCCCCATTATAATTAATTCTTAGTCTCAATTACTGTGACTTCAACCAATTTATATCTTTTCTCTTCTCTCAAAATGTAAATACAACCGATACAGACAAATCTCTCTACTCCAGCGGTGCAACACTGTCCGCTCTTCCGCATCCTCAATATCTAAGTCCAGCGAGAATATCCCCCTCTTTAAAATATGTCATACTCCCCTTCGTCCAGCTCCATTTCGTCATGGGCATATTGTCAAAAAGCTGTATAATTTTAGCTTCGGCCACATCGTTCCAGTCCCACAGCTTTCTGTGATCCTTTTCAGCGAAATCTATCAATCTGCGATATTCTTTCTCCATAAGATAGGTATGGAAGAATCTAGCCATCTCATTAGGTGTCACCGGTTCTGTCCAATGTGTCTTACCACGTTCCAACATATAGAGCAATACGATCATTTTGTAGATCTTCGTTATAAAAACTACACTAAATTACTTATTCTCATTTATATCCTAATGTAAATTTCGAAATTGCAGATAATATGAGCGAAGCTATAAATTATAAAACTTCTACTCATAAGAGAAGAAAACCCCTTAGGAAATCAATCTTCTATATATTAAAAGAAATTATTGTAGCAGAATATTAATCCACTGCTACCATTAATGTATCTTAACTAGTCAAATCTAATAGGCTTGAGAAAACCTCACGACGAGAACTATTTGATTGATTTGTAAAATTTACAGTTTTCACCCAAGATACTAGTAACACTTCTAATTCATTCGTAGTTTCATGAGCTTGTTGAAATGAGAAGAATCCTGTTAGATATAGAATATAGTCCATTCGAGTAATATATTCTCGCAATTCGTTCTTATCAACAAAATTTAACGCTCTCTCTAATGAATCCAAGGTTAAATCTATTATTTTTTTGAAGTCTTTAACATCTATCTTTGTCAGTACAACTTCTTTTGTATCAGAAGGAATGGGCGCATAGTTGGTATTGTGTATTCCATGTTTTTCGATAACTTCATATGCTGGATTTAGTGCAGCTATTGGGTAGGATACATTTGTAGTAAATGGAGAAAATAGTTCGTCATATCCATATTCATTTACCTTTTGTTTAAAAGGTTCTGTGTAGTCTAAATAAATATCTAAATTATGAATTTTTAATTTCGAAAAACTCATTTGGAGTATAGTAACTCTACTCCCTGCATTGTTTAATACCTCAAACCATTCTATTTGCTCATCCTCTTTTAAATTTTCTGCAATATTTATTGTGTAGTTATAACTACGAATTTTTGTTCGAACACGAAGTGCAATAGCGAACAAATCAGCTAATGAGCCTTTTTGTTTAAGATAGTCCATCAAAACTTCTTCTTTTTCGTTTAATAAAATACCAACTGGTATTTGAGATTTCAAGAGCCCACCTTCAACAAGTCTAAATGTTCCTCGCGAAAAGTCTAATACAATGTTTCTAAAACTATCATGATTAATATATGCCTTAAAATTTGTTGTCAAACGTTGTTGTCCATCTACAACAGATTGATGATCTCCTTTTATTTCAGAATATGCAATAAGTTCTCTAGTTAGAAAAGAAATCTGTGGAACATCTTCTTCTGAAGAATTACTAATTTCATTAATCGAAATAGGAGCTACAGGTGCTTTTCCAAACAACTGAAAATTGAATAAATCAATTGCCTTTTGTAGAGTCCAACTTAAATCTCTTTGATACAATGGTAAAGTGATTTTGATTCCTCTAATTTTATCACACATTGTTGCAATATCCATTTGATGTGTTTTCTTTGTTGGATTAAAACTAGTAGCTTTTTCGATTTTCCCACTTATTTTCATATTATCTCCTCTTATTCGTTTATTGTTGTTGATAGAAATATATACCATTGTAGTTAAATAATCAAGCTGCTTTTTGAAGCTGCTACATATAATTTATGAAAAAACACATGAAATAACGATATTATCAAGTGGCTGCTACATGTTTTCGGATTTTTACATATTATAAACTCTATCGTTATTCATATATTTTCTATAATAATTAATGCATCATAATTAAATTACTGGTAAAAATCACTCAATAATGGTATTGAAATAAAATAAGCTTGGAGAACCTACTCAATTGTAGGTTCTCCAAGCTTCGGTAGTTGTCAAGATAGTTGTCGCGATTCCATAGAACTTATGTAGTTAGTTGGTTTCTTTCTTATTAGTTTCGTTAACCACTGTTTTCTCGGGATTGAGCCATAACTTTCCCTTCAGATTCCAATCACATGTTTCTCTGGACCAACGACTAGGATGCTTCGTTCATTAGCTGTTTATGAAGCATTAATGGATGAGGTAGTGACCGTACAATGATCCTCACCGAACGTCTTCATGAAGCTTTTCAGCAGCTTGGATGGGGAAGAATAACTAAAATTCTCCATCAGCATGCAGAAGAGACAGGTAAAGAAAATATATCCTATCTCGCGTTTTTAGACAAGCTATTGCAAGAGGAATTAGAAGCTAAGCACTATTGCAATTTGCAGACGAGAACCAAGCTAGCAAGGCTAACGTACCAAAAGACATTGGCCGAGTTCGACTTCTCATTTCATCCATCAATTGATGAACAACGTATTAAGAATTTAGCTACAATGAGGTTTGTCGAGCACCAAGAAAATCTCGTCTTTCTTGGTCTACCAGGCGTAGGTAAAACTCACCTCGTCGTCGCTCTAGCATTAGAAGCGATTGCCCTGCGGTATTCGTTATACTTCATTACAGCCCATGATCTCGTTCAGACCTTGCAGCAGGCACATTAACCGAATAGGATGAATCAAAAAGTGCGTATGTTTCTCAAAGTAGATCTGCTCATCAATGATGAGATTGGTTACCGAAAGATGGACGATGCTGCTGCTCATTTTTCCTTTCAATTATTTCTGCGATATGAGAAAAGCTCCATTATTGTCACCTCAAATAACTTTTTTGGCTCTTGGGGTGAAATATTTGGTGATGCAGTACTTGCTACCGCGACCTTAGACCGTCTCTCCATCATTCCGTAACCATAATCATCAAGGGAGAGAGCTACGGGATAAAAGAAAAGAAAAAAGGCAGAATTCTTCAAGCCTGAATTATTGAAAAGTAAAGAATCATAAAACAACTTTATCTAGGGAAATTTTAACTGCTACTTTGGGGATTATTAAGTTTTTGTTGACACGAAATACTCTTGTTGAAAAAACGCAAGGATGACAGAACGTTCGGAATGTAATAAATTTGAAAAGGTGGGTGGCTAGTCCGAGGTTAGTCACCCATCTCTTCATATCCTTTAGAAGGTCACTACGTACTTGATTTTTTTCATTTCATTAAAGTGACGTCACACAATCCTATGACAATCAACTACAAAAATGACAAGAACCCTACCATTCCATAATTCCGTTAGATGTCTTCTACCTTCGGAACCCCATATGATGTTGAATAATTATACGAAAAGACTCCTATATTTAAGGAGTCTTTTCGTACTTGAATTTTAAATGTTGTCGCTTATAAATTTATCTTCAAATTTATAACCTACACCAATAGTGATTATCATTGAGGAGGATTCTGCTGAAGCAAAACTTAGTTTTTCCCGCAGTCTTTTTACGTGTGTGTCTACAGTACAAACATCTCCAAAGAACTCATAGTGCCAAACGTCCTTGAGTAGAGTTTCCCTAGAAAACACCTTATCTTGAGATTGGGCTAAGAATTTAAGTAATTCATATTCTTTGGGGGTAAGTACAACTTCTTGCTTATTCGCAGTAACGTTATGAGCATCATCATTTATAGTTAAGTATGAAAAGACTAATTTATTATTAACCTCATTTCCCTTATTCAAATATTCTATAACAGAAGACCGTTTTAATATAACCTAAACGCATTGTATTACCTCTCTAGGACTAAATGGTTTAACTACATAATCATCCGCACCTGATTCAAATCCATTTAGACGATTTACTTCTTCTCCTTTTGCGGTCAGCAAAATAATTGGTGTCAGATTAAACTTTCTAATTTGATTACAGACCTCTAATCCATCAATTTTAGGAAGCATAATATCAAGTAGAATTAGCCCATACTCATTTTCTAAAGCGATCTCTAATGCTGATTGTCCATCCGAAGCTTCATCAATTACATACTCTTCCTTTTCTAAGTACATTCTTAATAAATGCCTTATTCTTTCTTCATCTTCAACTATCAAAATTCTAATTGGAGCATCTATATAACTGCTTCCCCCTTTCCAAATCTATTGCTAGATTAATACCTACTACAAGATGGCTTGGTGAAGACAATGGAACATACAGAATTGCACATTTATAATCAACTATTATTTCCTGGTCTCTATTCATAACAAATAAATTTAATCTTCATCTTATTGATAGATAGAGTCAATTATTAATACTTATTTAAAAAAAGTATCTCCTTCATTCTGCGTAAGATACAGATCAAAGGAGATACTTTAACAAAGTGTGGAACAAGTGATAATCAGTCCTATTTCCGCATGAAAACGATAGGACAAGCATCCTAATACAACTAATACAGCATACGTAAGCCTCTCCGTATGTAGTTCTTGAAGTTGATGTTATCCCAGCACGATCCCCTTAACAACATTTTTAAGAATTTACATTATAGTATACAATATCTTCAGGCAACTTGATATTTGGAATCCATAGTTTTTCGTTATTCCAACCTTTTGTGCCAGTTACTTTATACATGGTTATAACTACCTTATCGCTAAATTCTGCACCTAATCTCCTGTCATTTGGTGATAAAAGTGTTCCTGTTCCTTTAGTAATATCTCTTTCGCGACGTACAATTAATTTACCTTGTTCTAAAGAGTTCTCTAATATAAACGTATTGACAAAACCAATGAAATTATTAGTATCCCAATCATCTGCTTCAGATCCAATTAATTTCAATAAATTCACAATAAATTTCAGGTTCACTGTGTAGCATTCATCCTTGAATGGAGCCAGCATTTCATCCAGAGCCACTATATTTGTGTTAGTTGGATAATATGGAAAGTAATTAACACCACCACTTAAAATACTAATTGCCCTATTATCAAGTACATTTTTCCGTGTTGGCTGGACACCTTTCGGATAGCATACTTTAATATCTTTAGTTTCATCGAATCTTTTGATTTGAGCAATAAGAGAATTATTAGTCGTGTTAATATCAGAAAATAGTTTATATAATTTAGGAGGCATAAACACACGCATCAAATCAACATCTCTATCATACCCAAACATTCTTGAATGTTGCCACATAGTATCTGCTTGCGGATTTTTTGCTACGCGACAATAGTAAATTGTTTGTAATTGTGGGAATGTAACTCCTCTCCCCAAACTATTTCCGCCGATAATAACATTAATTCCAGACTCATATTGTACATTATCTTCATATGATGAAACAGAATTAATTACTAACACATTAATATCATCATTTTCTAATGAATCTCTAATAAAAACGTATATATCTTCAAAGGGAGCTATTGTAGGTTTGCTTTCTTTGATATTGTTGTATGCTTTACGAATAACGTCAAGCATACAATCTTCATCAATAGATAGCATAATCTCATTTAGATATTCCCCTACTTTTTCTGCAAATTTCCCATGCTGTGATGTTTTAACACTTGGATGTATCATGAAGTTACTTACTTTACCAGCACTTATAAATATATGTGCTGATGTAATTAAATGAATAATAAGCGCTGTCTTCAGTCCATTTTCAGGAAACTCATCATCAACCAATATTTCCTGCGCTTCATTATTATCAGTGAATTTTATGTATGGTGAGTCTTCTTGATTAAAAAAGAAATCTCCCCCTAAATAACCTTGCCCCGGATCAAAATAATAGATAAAATAAGGATTCCATCCACTTTGTACAGTTTGAAGAAATATGGACTGGGGAGTCCCCGTAACCTGCATATATATGCTACTTGAAGATGTATTTTTAATTTCCTCCAAGATTTTATTTATTGTACTTTTTTTATCTTTATTAACCATTGTGTTTAAACTGGCAGCATCTGCCTCATCATCAACAATAAATAAAGGATTACCTTTACAAAAGTTTGTAGAAGAAAAATTATTTTTCCATTGTTTAAGTATACGCCAATTTTTCTTTAGAATAATCAAAACAGGCTTGCGCATAGCATTATCTGCGAACCTCAGATAATCATTTTCTCCACATATGCAAAAATCAGAAAAGTCCTTTTCTGCACGAGATAACGTTTGCTGTTGTAACAAAATATTGTCTGTTGTAAGTAACACAAAAATACCAAATCCCTCATCTGCAGCTGCGTTAATTAGCCCAAACATGTGGCTCGTTTTTCCACTTTGTACATTCCCCATTAATAAGCTGACAACATGCTCTTTATATGAAAAATTTCTAATATATTGAGGTATTACATCATCAGTCGTCTTTTTAACTGACCCAGCAAGACCAGGATTGCCTTTCTCAACTATCTTCTCTAAGTAATCCTCTAAATAACTCATTATTTCACCCCAAAATCTAAAAACCACAAATTGGGCGTCTGGGTTTTTGTTAATGTAAATGTATCTCTCCCGTATTTTTTAAGAGTGTCTTTTGTGACTAATTGACCTACACGTAATACACCCTTATTTTCAAGGCGACCCTTCAACCATTTCCCCATAATTTTCAAATCGTTTTCTGAACGTAAATTTTTACTGTAATCTCCACTAACTTTACATTTAAACTTCCATCCATCGTCAGTAATTACATCAAATATTGCTTCATCTGTTTTACTCTGGGGATAAAAGGGTTGAGAAGTTACCATTTTAGGAACAATAAGTTCTACTTCATACCAATGGCGTGGTTTAACTAATCCATTTTTCCCTTCTCTTCCCTTTCCAAAAAACACGTTCAAATTGCTTTGAGGAGCTTCATCACTTTTTATAGGTATATCAAACGAAATATCAGTAAGTTCCGATAAGTGTTTCTCTAACTTAAGTCCATTTAATTGTTCAACATATTCATGATTTTCAAGCAATGTATTCTGTACATTAAATTCCTGTATATCTAATTCCTCAATGCATACCGTAGATGTTCTATTTAGTTCTTGTATAAAATCCTGTATTTGAGAAGCATATGTTCTATCATCAATTAAAACTGATGCTTCATAGACCCTTACATTATTTTCGATAATACCACTCAAATTGTTTGATCCAATAATTCCGACGAAAGCACCTGCATCGTCTTGATAAGAGTAAAGCTTGCCATGATATCTAAACGATGTTACTAATCTTACCTGACCCAACTTATTTGAGATTAAATAGTCATTTAAATCTATTGCAGATTGATATTCTAATTCAGTGAATTTCTCCAAATAATGCATACCAATAGTCAGGTTCATTTGACTAATATTATTAAACTCAATAGCTTTCTTAAGTTCAATTAGTGAATCTGCCGTTATATACCCTACCGCTATATCTAATCTAGTAGTTTTAGGTAGCAACGAATAAAACATCTCGCTAAATGTAGCTGCCTTAGTTCTTAATGGGGGGAAATTAGAAAGTAAAAGTTCCATATATTCACTCCTATATCATTTCTTCAGTGGCTAAATCGAGCCTTTCTTTTATTGTCATTTTAGACAATTGATCTAATGTTGCATACAGATCTATTCTTTCATATTCTCCTGTGAAAAGCGGTTTTAATCTTCTTGCGACAGATCTAACTCCTTCTGGAGGAACTGCATTTCCTATTTGTCTACGGGCTTCTGCAACACTTCCTATAAATTCAAAGTTATCAGGGAAAGATTGAAGCCTTGCACGTTCACGATTTGTAAGTGCTCTTGGCTCAGGATAATGATAACCCCATGTTCCTCCACCACCCGCAGCGATTATTGTTTTAGCAGGCTCATCAAGTTTAATTCTTCTATATACATGACTTATCATTCCCTTTACATACAACGGGTGATCTTTAGGAATATCCGTGAAATTTCCACCCTCTGAAATAAGATCCAACATTCTTCGTGTTTTTTCCGCACTATTTATATGCTCATTGTTTAACGGAACCTCTTCAACACCTTTTAGGGCCTCACCTGCTGTTACATAGGGCTTTTGAGTGTTTGGACCATGTGTAGGTTTCGGATGAATAAAGTTATATCCTGTGTCTACTCTAACTCCTACAATGAGAACTCGTTCCCTAAATTGTGGAACACCGTATTCTGCAAAATTGTACAAGTGTACTTTCACAACATAACCCGGAGCAATACTTTCAAAGTCTTTCATTATTGTTTCTATTGCCTGTTTTTTATTTGCAGTTAATAATCCCTTTACGTTTTCTGCTATGAATGCCTTTGGCTTTTTCGAGTCCACAAACTCTAAGAAGTGCCTATAAAGTCCACCTCTTTTACCGTTTAAGCCAGGTTGTTTCCATATCACCGAAAAATCTTGACATGGAAAGCCACCTAAAATTAAATCGGGATCAGGAATTGATTTATCTGTATAGGGATTAATTTGAGTAATATCGCCATGAACAATAACGTCACCAAACTTTTCACGAAATGATTTAACTGCCCATTCCGAAAAATCATTAGCCCACACTGTCTCATAACCCTCTAAATGAAAACCTAAATCTAAACCACCACACCCTGAAAATATAGATACTACCTTTGGAATGTAGTCCTTACTAATATCCTTATTCATTCTGTCTACCTCTTTCAAATATCATGAATAATTGCACAAACTTTAATAGCCTATATTCAGACGATATTAAAATTCACCATGATTTAATGTCTTATTTAGTTTACAATCAAATGGTTCGCAAAGTTCATCTGAATATATAATTTAATACAAAATATCGTAATACATTCGAAATCGAAATAACGCAATTAAATTTAGGTACATTTAAATTATTGATTCTTTATTCTATTATTTGATATTCAACTCACTTAGCAAACTCTCACATGTTAACTAATACTATGTTACCTTGTCCGAAAGTATCAAGCAAAGATTCTTATACTGAGGGGACTCACCCTTTACTACTAACACAAATTCAATACCTTCTAAATACCTTGAAACCTAAGTGATATCTAGCTGCATTCATGATAGCACTTGTATCTTATAAGAACAATTGTTTGTATTCCATTAGAGTATCACTCTATACTGGCAATATTCTTTAGATACGCTTCACTTTGAGCTAAGTTTACCTCTAAATCAAAACTATGTTTTATTAATACTAGCTTGATATACTTATACGATCAAGATTATAGATTAAACTTTATTCTCCTTAGAATAAGTCTACTTAGTCGATCATCCACATGTTTATCCTCATATTTAACAAATACAGTGCAATTCCATTGTAAGAGTTATAAAGAAGATGCCCGTTTAAGGGTAAGCTGTAATTCTAAATACGAGCAACCTGTATGGTGAAACAAAAAAAATGCTAACCCTGTAGTGTTGTGAGTCCTACGAATCATCACACAAAGGAATGAGCACATGTAGATATAGTATATCAAGAAAATGCTCAACATACCAGATCTACATATCGTCCAAATATCACTAATGCCATAGATGAAGTGCCTAAATAATGACTTCATTGAAAAACCAAAGAACCTATGCAACTGAAGCGATTCACTCGGTTTATTCAAGCCAATATATTTGATAAGGATGGCGAACTAGGAATACTTCAATCTGGTGCTTATACGTTGAATAGACTAAGCCACTCTTAACTTCACTACATTATAAGGAATATATAGGTATCTGAATTTGATTCAAAATATACTGCCAAGTTATCCTAGCATTTCATTCACATAAAACACCAACTCATTCTGCTTCTTCCGCATCTAGCGATTCTCTGCCAATCTCATATATTTCGGGGTCAAGAGCAGATAACTGCTGCGACGTTATATTATTAATGATTTGCTCATAGTCCTTGTTTCATGACGTTACCTCTTTCGCGATGGAGTAGGGTGATAGGTCTATTATTCATGATTCGACAGATGGAGTGGTTAACCTTTATGAACAAAGTTTCAAAATATAAAAGGTCACCTTTTCTCATTCATCACATGTTATATTATAACAATAACGTAGTCGCACCCTAACCGTGATCTTGGAGCTAGTTCATTAGTTTTAAACACAACGTAATGGGCATAACTATTACTTGGAGGTGCATGTAAAATGTCTAAGAATGAGGAGGAGAAAGATGTGCAAGCAGCCATAAAGAAACTAGACTTATCAAAATATTCAGGCTTAACAAAAGAAAAAAAAGCCTTACTAAAAGATCATATGGGAAGCGCCACTTCCAAAATCGATATGAATAAAGTTAAGGAATGGTGGAAGTATGAGAACCGTTGCCTTTAATCATTCTAATTTCAATGGGTTCGAAAATACAGAAAGTATCTTGATTGATACAGGCGTACTTTATGCCTATTACAATAAGTATGATGCGTTTTACGACACAGATACACTATCTCGTTAGTCAGGGAACACTGAATATTTTAGATGGGGATAAAGATAGTGTTTTAAAACAATTAGAAATAACAAACAAATTAGGAGCTGCTGATGTGGCAAATATATCATTAGCACATTTGTACGGCATTAGCTTTATGACTATTGATCAAAAGCTTGTTAATAATATTAAATCCATGGAATCACAACTCGAGAAGATTCATAATATTTATTATACTTCTCCCAGGCATCGAGCTTACTATACATAGAAAATTCATAATTGACGTAAAGACCACTCATGACCTTATTCATGAGTGGTCTTTACGTCACACTTCCCCTTCTGCGAAAAGTCTCAATTAACCATCACCACCATCATCTGGGTAACTCCACCTTTAGTCTTTACACCCTAGATAATTCATCCCTAAATGCTAGTCGATTGACATATTCCCTAAATTTACACTCTTTGATTTCAAGTGTCTTTCCTTACATATACACGGGAGATTCAATGGTTATTTCGTCATCAAAGAAAAACCGAGACCCCGCGTAACTGTAATGAGTCCTCGGTCTATTCAAGTAATGTTTTTTGATAAGGTTATCTAACTAGAATTATCTCAACCTGCTGATAATCATATCGGTACTACTCCTTGTCAGGTAGAGAATAAAGTAGTTATGGTTTAAAATACTGCTTCACAGTCCCTTTGCCGTCTTCTACTTCTACTTCAGCATACGCCCCATTTATGAAGGTCATTTGAGGTGGAACATGACCACAATCAATATCGAAGATTATCGGGATCTGTAATTCCTCAGAAAGTTCTTTATAAACATCCTCTACTGTATAGTTATCGATAGGTCGATTCGCATCGCTTCTACCAAACATAAGACCTGTACAATGATCAAACCATCCTGCTAATTTCAATTGAACTAATGACCTGCGTAAATCTGCTGTGTTGAGCTCACAATTCTCTAAATACCACAAGATAGGTTCATTATTTATATAATGATGTTGAAAATATTGCAAATCACCAAACGGGGTACCAATCAAATGTCTTATCACATCAATACATCCACCAAGTAAACGGCCTTGTATTTTCACATTTGTATTTGTTATCACTTTCCAACATGTTTGTTCTGTTAAATGAAAGACAGATGGTGAAGGGGCAGCGTTCCATTCCTTTTGATAGTTTAGCGAGGAATGCTGGAGGATTGATTCACCGCTGTTCGTTGACAAGACAGTTTGCCACATAGCTGTGGTCTCATCTGTATATTCTCCTCTTAAATCAAGCAAGTTCGTTCCATGCGCAGTTGCTATCCCTGTTTTTAGGGTGATCGCTAACAACAATACACTTATATCTGAATAACCCAATATCCACTTACACTTTAAATTTTCAAAATCAATGTATTCAAGAATCTCAATTAATAATTCTCCACCCCAAGGAGGAATGATCAGATCGATGTTATCATCACGAATCATGTCATTCAATTCAGTAGCACGTAATTGGGCTTGCGCTGACTTTGCTTTAACTTGAGTCCACACCGTTTCTCCACAAATAACATTGAATCCCTTCATCTTCATACGACTACATGAAAGTTTAAGCCAATCATGTAATTCCTCTTGTACTCCTGACGAGGGTGCTGTTACACCTATTGTAGCTCCTTCTTCTAAGAACGGATATCTAATCATATAAGTCGTCCTCCCAATCCTTATCATGTTCCTCTATTCATAGTGATCTCTATGTGAGAATAAATTCGCATATTCTTCGCTTATCAAGCTTACTTTATGTTTAATCTTTTTTCTAATGACGATAACTGTTTATAATAGAAATACCAGATATACTAATTAGGAGAGGTGCTGTAAGCATGCCAGTTCAAAGATTTGGTGTATTGAAATGTAAGGTTACGGCTTACAAAGAGGAACGTGATGATCGTGATCCCCACTTCCAAATTGAAGTTGTTGACGATCAGGGCACACACTACAGAATTTCAGTGAACGTCATGTCGAGATCAGAACAATCTGAAGTGCTGTATTTAGTCGATGAAGATTTCAATGCATCTGCTATTTCAATATTACCTAATATTAAATTAGGGTTTACACCTATTAATCACAACAATCGCGACATTGCATTGGATTATATCCGCAGCTCATTGTTCGATCCTTCGAGCATGAAACCATTATCACATCATATTACTGGGCCGAATAATGACCTTAATGATCTTATGGAACATTATATTCAGAAAGCGATTAATGAAGATGCCCTTCTATATGTATACGGTTCAAGATGGGGTCCTGAGAAGAATCGCGATCACATATTTCGGTTCCAACCAGGAAATGGGTTGCACAACGTTCATATGAACCAAGGGAATAAAGGCCGTTGGAAGGGGGATAACGCATCTTATCAAGACGGTGGATTGCTTATCCAATTCAAAGACCATTGGGTTGGTATTTTCTTAGCATTCTTATCACAATCATGGTGTACAGATGAGAAGGGCCATCCTACAGAATTCTGTGGTCATACGCAAATGCGGCAAGTCTAATCATATCGAGAAATATGTGCATCAGATACTTTCTGCTTTCCAGCATTCGCAATCCGAAAATTGTCAGCCAATATTTATACGCATGAAAAAGCCTCCCCCATCAGAGGATGCACTCATTAGTTCCGCTTCATTAAAATAGCTTCCCAAGCTTCAGGAAAGCCAATTCGTTCTAGTTCTATGACTTCTATGTATTGAGCTATCAATGCTTCCAATCGTATCACAAAACTATTCCATTTATCCTTGTCAGGGATCAGTTGTCTGAGAACGTAGATATCAGCAAATATCTTGTTTTGTTGAATACCAAGCTTCTTAGATTGATGATTTAATCTTGGCCTACTTGTGAGTGGTCGATTATATATTCTGCCATAGTGAGCACATATATTGCGTATATATGACAAACATTTAAGCCAGCTTTCAAGGTAGACTGATGGGGCCTGGTAATTTGTTTTAGCAATGTGATTTTTATCTTCACTTTTCATATTTGAAAACAACTTCGAAAGTGCCCCGAATGAAAGAACTTCAATGGCTACCCAAATAGGTATTTGTCCACCATACTTTTCAAAATGATGTTTGATGAAAATCTCCTGTGACCGTCTAATTTCCTTGTCTAATTCAACAACAAAATGCGAATGATACACTTCGTTATCAAAATTCACTGGTTCTAAATGCCCCAACATACCGTATGTATGCGCAATATGGTATGAAATATGAGTACGAAATGCAATCTCCACCTGTTCGGTCATATCCATAATTAAGTAGCGAAACTGATGATCAAACTCATATAATGCATGAATTTCCGAAAAGGTTACACCTTGAAAAAACTGATCATTTCTCTTAAGACTTAATCCATAGGCACTTAAACGGTAATAATTAATTCGTTGTAACGTTCGAATTGCGAAATCCTCATCTTCAATAATGAGACCCCGATTTTTCATAATTTGTAGTTGCTCTTGGAATGTAGCAGGCGCTTTTGTTACTGGAGAAGTCTGGTGATCCATTTAATTCCCCCTAAATAAAAAAAAGGCCCACCTTGGTACGCATTGTGAAGAGGCGTGGTGGGATCTGTTACTCTCATTGTACTCAACATGTATTATTCCGTCAAACATTTCAGCCTGGTTTCATGGGAAGTGCTGTATTCTTGGCCTTCTTATCTGGTGTACAGATGAACATGGCCATCCTACAAAATTCTGTGATCACACGCAAACACAGCAAGTCTAGAGTAATTTTTTATGCAAATTCATGTCTACCATCATCATAGTAATTATCCGAAACATATAACAGCTTCGATTTTCTCTGCAGTGACTCCATGTCTGCTCTTCTATTATTCATTCCTCATATAATCCAACATGACCTGGTTAATTTCTGATGAAATTTCATGGTTAATTCCATGACCTACATCGACGAACATGCGGTACTCAACACCGTATTTTTCGAATTTCTCCTTCGTTTGTTTCACATCACCCATAGGATCTGCTTCCCCACAGATAAAGAGACATTTCCCTCTGAGTATTCCAATTTGATCATCGCTAAAAGATTCAATCTTATGATACGCCATTGACCTAGGGCTGAACCCTTTCAGAAGCCACATGTAATGCTCCATCACCAGATTTACCTCTGTAAATACGGCACTATTCTTTCCAGTAAGTTTTAATATAAGCTTGTGTACATTCTTCTCCGTTGGAAAGATGGCTTCAGGGATGAACACCTTCATCATGGTTTTCAGCGGATTTCCACTCGTAGCATCAAAGATGGAACTGGCCATACAGATTGCTTTGATGACCCGCTCTGGCCTTTCCATGCAAAAGCGTTGTACCAAATATCCCCCATTCGATACCCCTGCTATATAGACTTTGGATAGATCTAAAGCATCTAACAATTCATCGATCCATTGTGTTTGATTGAATGTCTTATTATAGTTTGTATTAGGGCAACTTTTCCCTGGACCACCCATCGTATCTACCGCATAGATGTGAAATTGCTGTGCAAGTGCTTTGGCATTATATAACCACATAAGTGCAGAATTGTCACCAACGCCATGAAATAACACCAAGGGTGGCTTATGCGTACTTCCGCATTCTATGATATGTGTACTTCCATAGGTAGTTTCAATATCTCTTTCATGTACTTCGACGTCCCACATCTCTAACAGCTTATCATATGTTTCCAGTACCTTCGTTTTTGCCTTCTCACTCTTAAATACTTTCATTTCTCAAGACCTCCCTTGTACGCGGACAGTACGTCTGCATCTTTTTGGATATCCTCGCTATTCCTCATCATAAGAGGCAAATGACTTATATGCCTTTATAATGATCTTCCTTAACTCTTCTTCTGAGTACGACACTTGATTACTCGCTACCATCGATGCAATGCCGTGTGTAAACATCCATGTCATCATCAAGATTTCCTGTACTTTGTCTTCACTCAAGTTATGTACCTTGGCAACGTTATCTTTACTTCGTTTCTGTTCTTCTGCAACACCTTCAATCACATACATCTGATTCTCATTGGAGAATAGATTCAATAAACTACTAGTCTCAAAGTTATCTGACATCGTAAGCATTTTAAAAAGATTCTTCTCATGCTGTGCTAATCCCACATAGGCCAAGCCCATATTTAAAAATATCGGCGTATTCTCCCGCATGTGATCTTTCAAATAAGACTCAAAAAACTGAATTGTCGCTACATGGACATCCTTCTTCAACTCTTCCATGTTCGCATACACCCGAAAGATCGGTTGGGTAGAACATCCTAACCTTTCAGCCAATTTCCTTGTTGTGATCTGCTCAAACCCTATTTCTCTTGTCATCAGAAAAGCAACTTCAATAATTTGCACTTTTGATATTTTCTCTTTGGGTGCCATTGTTTTCTCCTTAAAATATAAAATAACATTGTTATGTAACAATGTTATTTTAAAACTAGTGTATGCATTTGTCAATGAATCCATTAGATTTTTGAATTGAAGGTTTCCTTATCCGTCCTCAATTGTTGTTTTAATATTCTACTGAATAACGCTGGTGAAATCTCGCCCGTCCCCTTCGAGCATCTACTGCGCAAAATATCACCGTTCGGTAGTGTCTTCGTGTAGATATCATCAACGCCACTACGAACAAATGTCCAGCCATCATTCTTTAAGTATCTTCTAAGATCCTTCCAACTAGCCATGTAGTAACTCCGCGACCTCACTCACATCATTATAAAGCAGTACCCGAAGAATATACGGGGCATGAGCTTTGCGGTTGGGGGCAGCAATATACTCACGATAAGAATCATAAAATTCTCCTGCGTAATCTACGAGTTGCTTAGCTAAATCATTACGAAGTTCTTCGAGTGATGATGCCTCACTAACAATATCTTCAACTTGTTCAATGGAACCTGTAAAAATCCCATTCTGTTCTTCAAATTCAAAAGTAATCTCGTAGACTTCCATTAATAGTTTCATTTGTTGCAGCGAAAAACTAGTTATAACATCACGGTTGCGTTTCACAAATTGAGGCTTCTCTCGAACCACATTATCAATAAAACCACCAAAATTAGCTCGAACTTCTGTTGCATTCAAAACCGATTGCATAAGCATTCCCTCCTCACCTCCAATCCTAGCACCAAATGCACATAATGTACATAGTGCACATAACGTACTTTTATTTAATATTATATTCTTACCCATGAAATAGATGACTATTCATTACCATACGAAATTCATAAGTTATTACATAAAACCGAGGAAGCCAGCTTACTATACATAAAAACCCGAGACTCCCATGTAACTGTCACGGATCCTCGGGTTATTCAACCCATGAGTATTCATATTGATGTCTAGCTAACTGATATATCACATTTTCCACTATCGTTAAAATAACAAGTTTTCACTTACACGTAGAATACTTACATCACACGAGTTAATTCACTCCAACAACAGACCGCGCTTCAATGTATCCTCGATACCCCATCGGAGCAAGTTGAAATCTCGGTGCTACTTCAGGTGCCCAGTGATATCCATAAATCGTAGGATCGAATTTCTCAATGTGCCTCCAAACTTCTCCGATTTCATCCTTAAAGTCATCGTCGTTATACGGTTCACCTTGGAAAATCATCATCTTACATGGGGGCAACTTTCATCTCTCCCTTATGAAAAGCTCGGTAGGTATCGAAAACTCTTTCAGGCATAAAAAGTTGAATGGGCGGCGTGTTTTGACTATATTTTTTTGGCGATAAGCCAAACTTTTTTGAAAAAGCACGTATATAATCAAAAGGTGTTCTTCCAATGATATCTTTGAAAATTCTTGATGAATGCCACGAAAAATCATACAACACAAAATAAACCGAGGATTCCACTTACAAATCATTCGGTTTATTTCTCAACATTATTTATAGTATGCTCTCAAACAAGATCATTCTCAATCTGTTATGTGTTATAACGAAAGTCTGCTTAATCCACTAATCTAATCAGGCTGTATTTCTTCTTCCCTTTACGAATAATAATAAATCGGCCATCAAATGATTTGTCTACGGTTACTTCCGTGTTGACGTCCTCTACTTTTTCACCATTCATGGAAATCGCTCCATTATTGATATCTTCTCGGGCTTGGCGCTTAGATGGTTCGATTCCTAGATCTACTAGCCAGTCCACAATGTTCTTAGATTCTTTGGTTGCTTCGAACGTAGGCATTTCTTTGAATCCTTGCTCAATCTCATTCGCTGTTAATGATTTGATATCCCCACTAAATAACGCTTGTGAGATTTTAATGGCTTGAACTAATGCTTCTTCGTCATGGACGAATTTGGTCATCTCTTCAGCAAGAACCCGTTGTGCTTCACGTTTACCAGGATCTGTCTCCACTTTATTCTCAAGTTCTTGAATCTCTTCTTTCGATAAGAATGTGAAGTATTTCAAGTATTTAATTACGT
Organism: Paenibacillus crassostreae; assembly: GCF_001857945.1. Lineage (NCBI taxonomy): Bacteria > Bacillati > Bacillota > Bacilli > Caryophanales > Paenibacillaceae > Paenibacillus > Paenibacillus crassostreae. The sequence goes on along the minus strand of NZ_CP017770.1, from coordinate 3,735,542 downwards.
CCCGATCATCTGAATTCAGCCAGAATTGGTAGAACTCATAAGGAGAAGTTTGGGCTGGATCTAACCAGATTGCCCCACCTGCAGATTTACCAAATTTCGTACCATCAGACTTCAACATTAATGGAATCGTTAATCCGAAGGCCTTCGCGTCAGAACCTTCTTTTTTACGAATCAAGTCAAGACCACTAGTGATATTCCCCCATTGATCCGATCCACCAATCTGTAATTGCACTCCTTCTTCTTTATATAGATGAAGGTAATCGATGGACTGCAAAATTTGATATGTGAATTCAGTAAAGGAAATCCCACTATCTAGACGGCTAGATACAACATCTTTTGACAACATGGCATTGATACTGAAATTCTTCCCGTAGTCACGTAAGAAGTCGATAATATTGATCGTATGCGTCCAATCATAATTGTTCACCATTTTCAGTTGAGCATCACCATCGGTAACAAATAGCTTCTTCATTTGCGCTGTTAACGCGTCCACATTATGTTGTACTTGCTCTAATGTCTGTAATTGACGTTCCGATGAACGTCCACTTGGATCACCAATCGTTCCTGTCGCCCCACCAATTAAGATAACCGGAAAATGGCCGAATTCTTGGAATCGCTTCAATATCATGAATGGAATTAGGTGTCCAATATGCATACTGTCACCGGTTGGATCTACACCACAGTACAGAGAAATTTTCTTCTCACTAACTAATTCAAGTAATCCCTCTGCATCCGTCTGTTGATTAATCGCACCGCGCCATTCCAATTCATCAATAATATTCATAATACTCATCCTTCATTCAGCTCCTTTTATATATTACAACTTAATTCATCTCTCATACGTACAATAACGCCATATATGCAAAAATCGTCCCTATGTCTACATTAGACATAGGGACGATTGATTAACCGTGTTACCACCCAAATTGCATAAATAGTGTTAGAGCAACTATTCATACCACTCATAGCCAGATTATCGTTGGCTAGTCCGCTTAGTGTTACCTAAGATACTCCAGAGTGTAATTCACAAAACTGTTTGTGCTAGGTCACATCAACCCCCAGCTTTCTGATGAACAGTGACAGCCTGCTACTAATTCCTTCAACGTATACCGTATATTAGATTAAACCCAGTATAGAGAATGAAAAGTCAGATGTCAATTCACAATATGACTTGGTATATCATGTACCAAGCCGATCAGTATATACTCCTTATTAAAGCTGCATAGGCGATTATGAAATTGATTCCTAAATGAAAGTTACTATTTTGTTGTCATTCTCATTGATCTTATCGTACAATAAATCTAATCTAGTACATTCGAACTATACATCCGGAAGGAGTTGTACATATGAGTTTTCTAAAAGGACTTGGTCAATTCGCAGGTGAAGTTACAGGTAAAGTGATTGGTGGTAGTGTACGTGTGGTTGGAGAGATTACCGGTAGTCCATTCATCAAAGAGGTAGGCGATAGTGTGGAGAAAGCTACCATTATTGCTGGAACAACTGCAGGTGACTTGGCTGGTGGCGTATATGATACAGCAGCAGGTCTGATTACAAGTAACGAAGAACAGTCTAGCAATGGAATGAAAGATATTGGTGGTGCTGTTTCTACAACTGCCAAGGGGATTGTGAGTTCTGTAAAATATACCTATGCCAATGGTAAGGAACTGGTAGAGGGTTTCAAACAAGAGGATTATGAAAAAGTTAAAGACGGTGCCAAAGGGTTAATAAAAGTAGCGGCAGTAGCTACCTTGGCTGTAGGTGTACTGGATGTCATAGATGGTGCAGACGGTATAGATAGTGGAGAGGTTGCCGATGCCAACACCGAAGTCCATACGATAGACTCAACGGAGACGATTGACTCTACTGAATCTGCCACTATCGAGAATCCTAATATGCATGATGTAGAAGCACATTACGTAGAGGGTTATGAGCGTGCCGATGGGACTTACGTTGACGGTTATTTCAGAGACGGTGATGGGAATACACTAGTAGATGATCCTGACGGTGGATACACACAGCATAATCCCGATTACAAAGCATAATGTATAAACAAAGGGGCAGTCCAAAGTCATTCACATGACTTCTGAGACTGCCCCTTAACATTTATTTAGCTGTAATCAACAAACCATTTAACCTTTCACTGATCCAGCGGCAATTCCCTCGACAATGCGATCACTCATAAGGAGGAAGGCTAACAGAATAGGTAGGATACTAATGACTAGAGTTGCACCAATAGCCCCCCAATTCGTTGAATATTGTCCGATGAAGTTCTGCACACCGACGGTCAGCGTCTTATATTTCTCCGAACTAATAAATGTATTAACGAATATAAATTCATTCCAGTTGTAAATCATGTTAATAATCCCTGTAGTGGCAATAACGGACGAAGTCATAGGCAATATGATTCGGAAGAATATTCGATTCACTGTAGCTCCGTCCATCACCGCTGCTTCCTCTACCTCTTTAGGTAGTGCATAGTAAAAGCCGAGTAGAATCATGATCGTGATCGGCATATTAAACGCAACATACGCTAGAATTATGGATATAGGATTATCAATTAAATTTACTTTTTGAAAAATACTAAACAAGGGAATCAAGGTAGAATGGACAGGAATCATCATTCCGACCATGAACAGGCCTAGAACGAATGAGCTCGCTTTCCATTTCATACGAGTCATAGCGAATGTAACCATGCTAGCTAGCACAACCGTAAATGCTAGGGCAACAGCTGTTACCCACACACTATTAAGGAAGTAGCTACCGATATTTCCTTTAGTCCATGCATTCACATAATTCTCCCAATGCGGATGTGCAGGTATCGCGAATGGAGCCATATTAAAAACTTCTTGGTTATTCTTTAACGAGAATATAAATAGCCAGATTAATGGAAGTATCTGCAGAATGGCTACCATAATAAGAAAAACATACAATACGCTATAACCCGCTTTACTCAATGTCTTCCGTCCCAGTCCAGTGACGGGCACTTGGGGAGATGTCATCGTGTTCGTCTTCATCAAGGGTCCTCCTCTCTTATGAGTATTGAATCGTGTCTTTAGAGGCAGTTGCCTTACGAATCAGGTACGTCACAACCAGGCAAATGAGTAATAGGAAGAATCCTATCGCACTGCCATAACCAAAGTCGAAGCTTCGGAAGGCTTTATGATACATATAAGATGCCATTACTTCACTTGATCCGTTAGGACCACCATCTGTCATCACGTATATTAGATCAAAATATTTCAAAGATCCAACAACAGCTAAGACAATTGTTACTTTTATGACTTCTGTAATTAAAGGTAGTTTAATTAGATAGGCTATTTGCCAAGCATTAGCTCCATCAATTCTCGCAGCTTCCACTAATGATTCAGGAATATTCTTTAATGCCGCATAATAGATGAGAATATAGAATCCAGCATACTGCCACAAAATGGGTACAAAAAGGGCTACCATTACGATCTTAGGATCAGCCAACCATAAAGGTGGATCCTCGATTCCTAGCGACATTAGAAAAGTATTCAGTACACCATTTGTCGGATGGTATATTTTTAACCACAATTGAGCAATGGCTACGGAAGATAGTAACATAGGAATTAAATATATCTTCCGTAGTAGATTTGCACCTTTTATTTTCCCAGATAATACAATAGCAATAAGTAGATAAACCAATAAACTAATGACTGAAAATACTGCAAGTAGTAATGAATGATAAGCACTCTGCCAAAAAGTTGAATCTTTCAGAAGAGCAGTATAGTTTTCTAGACCGATAAAAGTCATTGCCCCTATGCCATCCCACTGGTTCAGCCCATAATATCCCGTTAATATGATTGGAATATATATGAGTCCTAATATTAGTAGCAATGAAGGTAGGATGTATAGTGCAATAATTCCTTTGTTAGACATAACCTTTTCCATCCGGTTGTCTCCTCTCCCTCCCTGTTTATCTCGATGTATGGTTATCTATACTAGTTTCCTTTTTCGATGGCTTCTATATGTTTCTTAGTAAATTCTTCAGCATTAACAACTTTTCCGAATAGAGCTTGAATCATATTTAAATGCTCTTGTGCAGCATTCGGTTTCATTTGAACATCAGCAAACAATGTAATGCTACTTGCACTATTCAATTCATTAAGTAACTCGGTATATAACTGTGGTAGAGATCCTTGTGTTGTGTCCACCTTTGTTGCCGGAATAACTCCTGCAGCAGTCACAGCCTGTTCTCCCCATTTCGATACAAAGTATTCAACAAATGCTTTTGCTTCTTCTTTCACTTTAGATTGTTCGGCTACGAATAGACCTACACCAGGGCCACCTACCCAGCTATTGATATTTCCCTTACCAGCTTCAACCGTTGGGAACTTAAAGAATCCGATGTTATCTTTAAATTCTTGTGGGATATCAGGATTGGTTGTATAGTTCGGAAGTTCCCATGTTCCCATAAGATACATTGCTGCATTGCTATTCATGAACTCAGATTTTCCTTCTTCATTGGAAAGTCCATTAAAACCTTTATTAAATGCGTTCAAATCTACTAAAGATTGAACTTCAGTAGCTGCTTGAATTAGGCCTGGGTCATCGAAGGAACCTGAACCATCAATAGCTTTCTTAAGGGTCTCATTTCCGGCGATACGATCTGCCAAATACATATACCATAATGATCCTGTCCAGCGATCCTTGTTCCCTAATGCAATCGGAGCTACACCATTATCTGATAGTGTTTTCACGACTTGTTTAAATTCATCGTATGTTGTTGGAACTTCTAAACTATATTCAGCAAAAATGGCTTTGTTATAGTAAATCGGTGAGATATTTAATTCAATAGGTAATGCATATGTCTTGTTATCTACTGAAAAGGCTTCCGTAGTCCCTGCCACAAATTTATCCTTAAGTAGATCTCCAGAAAGAATATCATCTAGTTCAGCGAATAATCCTCCTTTTACATAAGGTTCCATAAATCCTGCAGCCCATGTTATTCCAACATCAGGTAGTTCATTAGATGCTGATAGCACTTTTAACTTGTTCTTATATTGCTCATTCTCCAGAATTTCTTGTTTGATGGTTACATTCGTATGCTCAGCCTGATATTGTTCTACAATCTCATTGACTAGCTTATTCTGTTGTGCGGAACTTCCCTCAGGCCATAAGTGCATTAGATTCAAAGTAACTTTTTCTTCAACTTCAGTAACTTCAGCAACATCCTTGGATCCATTGTCTGTCTTAGCATTAGCATTATTATTACCTGTTGCTCCGCCACATCCCGACAATATAAGCAATAAAGTAAACACAAGCATTAAACCAGAAGTAACTTTCTTTCTAGACATCACTTCAACCCCTTTTAAAGTTGTCGAACGATCATTGTAACCGCTCTCATATGTATTCTAGCACGGGTATTGAGTATCTATAAGATCACACTCATTAGGAAAAACTCCACTATTATTGGTTCTATTCTATCTCATCTTTATCCACTATCTGTTGTCTATATTTACTAGGACTAATGAATTCCAATGACTTAAATACCTTAATGAAATACTTATCGGTCTGGTACCCTACCTTCTCAGCTATTTCACCAATTGGCATTCGGGTCTGTGCCAGTAGAACCTTAGCACGTTGAATCCTGCTTCGTGATAGATATTCACTAAATGTCATCCCTACCTGCTCCTTAAAGAGCACGCTCAAATAGCTAGCATTCAAATGAAACATCAATGCAAGCCCACTAAGCGTAATCGATTCGTGTAGATGTCCTTCTACATACGCCACAACCTCACGGACTGGTGTACTTTGCTGTTCATTCGAATCACTTAACTGCCACAGCTTCTTGTCAACGAGCTTCGCAATATTCTCTTGTCGCCTAATATCCTCTTCCATTTGTAATGCATGCTGTACAACATTAAGAAGTTCCTCTTTATCTATTGGCTTCAGCAAATAATTGATAGCCCCGAGTTGAAGTGCCTTCTGTGCGTATTTAAATTCTGCATGACCAGAAATCACGATAATCATAGGTTTATTTGGCTTATCATACAATGATTGAATAAGATCCAGGCCACTGAATTCTGGCATCTGTACATCTGTTATTAGTAAATGAACTACATGATGCTGAAGCCATTCCATAGCCTCAATACCATTACTTGCCGTCTCCACATGATAAGGATGCTCGATAGAGCAATTCTCTAAAGTATTCTTAATTCCCTTACGTGTTCGAGGTTCATCGTCAACAATCAGAATTGATTTTGTCACTATCATGTCCCCCTAGTTCATTGGGTATTTCAAATTCAACAATCGTTCCCGCTGATATACGACTACTTAAGCGTAACCCTTCTACCTTTTCAATTTCGCTTCCATAATAAAGCTTCAGGCGTTGTTGCACATTGACAAGTCCGATACCTGATCCTTTCGAAGAGATAGATGATCCAGCTTCTAAGGCTTTAGATAATTGCCGTAGCAGTTCTTCGTTCATACCCGGACCATCATCGCTCACAGTTACCGTTGTCCAACCCTCTCTATCAGATGGTAATACACTTACAATAATTTTCCCTGGTTTAATCTTGCTCTCTACGCCATGAAGGATTGCGTTCTCTACTAGAGGCTGAATCAATAATTTGGGAATTGCGACAGAGTTGCAACTCGGCGAAATATCTATACTCCAACTTAAGCGCTCACCAAGTCTCATCTGCATAAGTTGTAAATAACGTTTAACCTGCTCCAATTCAACACCAATGGTTACCCATTCGTCTTGATTGGGGCTACTGATGGTATAACGAAACAATTTGGACATAGCTACAACTAGACTAGCTAATTCTTCCTCCCCTTTCTCCTCAAGCGACCAATTAAATGCCTCAAGTGTATTGAATAGAAAATGTGGATTTATCTGCGCTTGTAGTGCTTTTAATTCCGTACGACTCTGCAACATTTCTTTCTCATACACGACACGGATTAACTGATTCATATGATTAACCATCTGATTGTACGTATTGTTCAACTCGCTTAGTTCGATCGTATGTACCGTTTCAAGGTTTGGTGTTAATACACCAAATCGAGATTTCCGCATCGCTTTGATCAGTTGGATAATAGGGCGAGTAATTAGTGTAGATAAGGAAAAAGACATGATCAGGAATAATAACGCCCCAATACCACCCGATGCATAAAGAGCAGTCCGTAGTACAGAAATACCCTTAGTGATATATTGGACGGGTGTTAGAATAATTAGAGTCCAATTGGTCTTGTCCGAATGTTGCTTGACCATTACGTAATCTTGTCCCTCAAACGTGACTGTCTGATTCTCGCTATCTAAGAAAGGTTCTAGAACCGTATCTGATCGTTCAATTGAATTTACCAATCTCCCATGCTCATCCACCAACAGAATGGATTCCCCTGCTTCATTGTTTACCGTTGATTCATTTAGTTCAAAAGAACTTCGCTGGATTCGTACAAGAATATATCCACCACGCATGAACCACCTGTCTAACATGCTTATTTGCCTTATCGCTAGAATATAATTAGGATCATTAGTATCAATTCCAATCCAGACAAGTCTTCCCTTCTGCCGATTGGCCTCCTCAATATAGCATTTATCCACACGACTAGTGAGCGTACTGTCACCCATAGGGAACAATAGCTTGTTATCTGAAGTGTATAATTCCAATGACTCTACATTGTTAGTATAAGCCTGATAACTTCCCGCAATTTCCAATAAGGATTGGCGTTCATTAAAGGTTCCAGGTTGTCCATCTAATTCTTTCATCAACAGTTGCTGAACGTTTGTATTGGTTGCTACTTGCAGAGTCATACTATCAATTTGTGAGATGATTGCATCCAATCTTCCTGTAGCTTGAACAGCTGTTTGTTGGATATGCTTCTCTGTATTATTTTTAAGGAGAGTAGATACTCTATCGTAAATAAATACACCTGCTACACTAATAATAATGAGCATAACCACAAAGAAACCTATAAATATCTGATTCCGAAGTGTATATAATTCTCTTAGCCTCATCATCCTTCTCATCCCCAAAGTCTACATTATTACTATCTTTCCACAAAATGTTACCGCTTACTATTTCACTACATTACAATACCACCGCCATAGGTTGATTGTCATTCTATTATTCCATTCCAACTTTAATATTGAATAAAAATACCTCCTCATTCAAATTCATGAATGGGAGGTAAACAAAAAAATTATTCCATGATTATATATAAAACCTGGATCTCTAATGACATCCATTCCTTTAATAAAATTCACTTCGAGTAGTCACAGGAAGACAACGAGCGCTACTATAACGATAACGGATTGTCCTTACCTTTTCAAAAACATTAATATGTTATGCCAACTGAACGATTACTTCTATTTCTACCAACCCATCTTTCGGTAAACGAGCCACTTGTACGGCACTACGCGCCGGATAAGGCTCAGCGAAGTATCCACTATATATTTCATTTACGACTTGAAAATCGTTCATATCTTGTAGGAAAACAGTCGACTTTACCACTTGATTCATGTTTCCACCTGCTGCTTCGATGATTGCTTTCACATTATTTAGTGATTGCTTGGTTTGATCCTCAACACTTGCTGGAAATAATCCCGTACTAGGATCGATCCCTAATTGTCCTGAAGTAAAGAGTAAATCCCCGACTTTTACAGCTTGTGAATAAGGTCCAATTGCCTGCGGTGCTTCATTGGTCTGAATAACTTCTTTCTTTGTACTCATAGTAGTACCCTCCATATGATATATATTATCTAATCTTAATTTAGATGTTGATTATTGTGCAGGTTTCGGTTCAGTATCGAACTCTTTCAACATTTCTTGTTGTTGTTCTGGTGTTAGCTTAGCAATCCCGAATCCAGTGAAGCCCCAAATCGTTGCGAATATAATACCTGTCCAACAAAGAACTGCCCAAGGTAAGTAATCTAGTGTTGCCACACCTAGTGTTCCAGCCATGTAAGCTCCGGCTGCTGTCCAAGGTAAGATCGGCTCAATAATAGTTGCAGAGTCTTCGATAGTTCTCGATAGATTCTTTGGATGTAGACCTCTACGAATATATGCTTCACGTAACATTTCACCAGGCATAAGAATGGAGATCTGACCATTACTTGTAATACCAATCATAGATAATCCAATGACAATCGTAGTTAAGATCATCGAACCTGTAGAATGAACCAATCTCATCAACTTATTAATAATGAGATCTAATGATTTCGTTACAGAAATCGTTCCTGCAAACGTAATTGCACTGAAACAGATCAATAATGTTCCCATCATGGAATTCATACCCCCACGTTCTAGCAAACGGGGAATATCTGGAATAATAGTAGCGAGATCAAATCCAGCCGCATTCACCATTGAAAGATTAAACCCACTTACAGTTGCCGTAACTACGTTATTAAGCGTGAAATCTTGAAAAATAAGTCCATTGGCCATAGCCACAAAAGATGAAATTAACATTACAGGAACTGTAGGCTTCTTCGTTAGAGAGCCGTACAATACGATTAAGACTGGTAGAATCAGCAACCAATTCCAACTAAAGACTGAATCTAATGTACTCAGAATCGTACCCACTTTTTCCGGTATTTCACCAGCACTACTACTATTTAATCCAGTTATAACATATACAATACCTGCAACAATAAAGGATGGAATAGTCGTATATAGCAAATGACCGATGTGTTCATACAAATTAACACCTGTTGCTAAAGAGGCAATATTCGTTGTATCTGACAACGGGGATAGTTTATCTCCAAAATAAGCACCTGCAACAACTGCACCGGCTACAGCAGCCATATTAGCATCCATACCTGCTGCAACACCCATGAATGCAACACCAATCGTTCCGGCAGATCCCCATGACGTACCTGTACAGATCGACACAATCGCAGTAACTAAAAACGCTGTTATAATAAGAAACTGAGGGTTAATAATTTGTAATCCATAATAAATCATCATTGGGATTGTACCCCCAACCATCCAAGCTCCAATCATAAATCCGACTGTGATCAAGATGAGAATTGCGGGCATTGTTTTTGCAATCTTGTCTGAAATTGATCCCATAATATCATTATAGGAGTGTCCTAACATAATCGCGATAATCCCTGCGACAATAGCAGAAAGAATGATCAACGGTTCTGGAGGAAGTTCGAACAATACATATCCTAAGCTTAGAAATACGATCATTGCAATTACGGGTAATAATGCTTGAAATAGCGTTGGTGCTTTAATAACCTTCTCCTTAAATTGTTTCAGTTGCTTGTCCTGTTGCTTGTCCTGTTGCTTTCCCATAATGTTCACCTCGGTATAGTATTGTCTGGACGCAATGCTGCTTCTTTATTTAACACTATGATACGTTGCTGCCATACGTTGTAATGCTTCTTCTAAAGTTACTCGCGATGTCGCAACATTTAAGCGAATAAATCCTTCACCTTGCTGACCAAAAGATGTACCCATGCTAACACTAACTTTAGATTCATCTAGTAACCATCGTTTCAATCTCTCATCTTTTTGATCAAATGATGTACAATCCACCCACAGTAAGTAGGTTCCTTCTGATTCTACAATCTTCAGATCTGGGAAGTGCTCCGTAAAGAATTCTTTAACGTAATCAATATTCTCTTCAATATACAATTTCAGTTCTTCCAACCATCCATCGCATTCTGTATAAGCGGTTTCACAGATGGGAACGGCAAAGAATGTCGGATTGTGTATTCCCGCTTCGATTAGACCATTCTTAAATATCGCACGCAGTTTCTCATTGGGAATAATAATATTAGAGATTTCCAAGCTAGCCAGGTTAAATGTCTTACTCGGAGAGGTACATATAATGCTCCGTTGTGCGATTTCTTCCGAGAGCTTCGCTATCACAGTATGCTCATGACCAGGTCGGATGAAATCAGCATGTACGTCATCCGATACAATCAGAACATCATATTTCATACATAATTCAGCGATTCGTGTTAAATCAGTACCCGTCCATACACGTCCTGTTGGATTATGTGGCGAGACTAACAGGAGAATCTTCACACCCTTTTGCATGGAAAGCTCCATATCTTCGAAATTCATTTCATAGCGACCATTGCGATAGATCAATGGGCTCTCAACAAGTTCACGACCATTCTCCGTAATGGACTTAGCAATCGGTTGATAAGCTGGTGAATGCATAAGCACTAGATCACCGATCTCCGTGAACTTTTGCAGAATAATAGAAACCGCTTGCACTATGCGTGGACTAAATACGATCCAATCTTGAGGAATATCCCACTTATATGCACGCTTCATCCATCTCTGTACAGCTTCATAATATGGAGGATATAACTCTGTGTATCCGTATATGCCATGTTGAGCCATTCGAACAGTCTCATTAACGATGGCTTGTGGAGCACGTAGATCCATATCTGCTACGGACAACGGTATGACCTCTTGCCCATACTCTGAAACTAATCCATCCCATTTAGCACAATTAGTTCCGAATCGATTGATGACTTCATCAAAATTAGTGTTCATGATTGTTCCTCCCTGCTAGTCTTTAACCTTTTGCAAATATCGATAGACCGTTGGTTCGGACATATTACACGCCTTCGCGACCTGAACCACACCGCCTTTTAATAAAAAGACTCCTTCATCATTGAATTCTTTAATCAATTCCATCTTCTCTTGAGCAGATAATCGATCAGGTGAAACTGTAGATCGAGATATCACTTTCTCAATCATATGCTCCAATAAATCATCCATATTGCCTTGCAAGTATTCAGATACTGGCTTCTCATCAGCCGGTTCAGATGACGCTTTCGGAACTGAAGGAAATGCCCCTCCACCTTCTAGTAAATCCTGAATCCATTGTGCAGCAGTATCTAGATGAGTGACATCGATATTCAAACACATCATACCTACCAAAATACCGCTTTCATCTTTGATGAAATAAGTAGATGAGCGAAATGTCTGACCAAGTGCACCTTTACCTTTGTAATTTGCTATGAACTGTTGCTCATGGTGTGCCCCGCCCTTAAGAATCTTTAACACTAGATCCGTCGCGCCATCTCCTACTTTCCTTCCACTTATATGACCGTTCTCAATATGAACTATAGATCGTTCTGGATTACTAATATCATGTATAACAACTTCACATTTAGGCCCGACAATCGATGCAATAAAAGAAGCTATTGGATAATATTTTTCCAAAAGTTGTAATTCACTCATTTCCTCGCTACACCTCCAGATTCTTAACTAAGTATTATCTGTTATTTTATAATATTTATGATAATTTATTATCTTAATAACATATTATCATCATAAGAAAGCGTTCGCAAGTATTAATTATAATAAATTATTATTTCGATAAAGCATTATCACTTATTCACTAATTTCTTATATAGTAAAAAAGCCTGCTAGCACTCGTAAATGAATCACAAGCACAGCAAGCTCTATTTGCTAAAAATCACCCTTCAAATGGATATCTTAATCCCCATTGTCCCCGAACTTGATCAAGAATCTTCATAATGTTAATAGATTCATCCAATGTCATAACCGGACTTTCTGTTAGCCCTTCTAGTAGACATCTGCCTACTTCTTCAGCTTCAAATGTATATCCTTCACATTGGCGATCATCCGTGAACTTCTCCACTTCTTCCCCACCTACGTGGAGCGAGACTGTTTGAGCATTAAAGAACGAGGGAATATGAATATAACCTTCCGTCCCGCGAATATATGCTTCGTTATTGAGTTCAAGTCGGATTGCCCCACTCAATACCGCAGTCTGGTCAGATTCATAGGATAGTACAATTGTGAATTCTTCATCTACTCCGGTCTCACCAATATGCGCTACACTAGAGATAGCCTTAGGCTGAGATCCGAATATCATAGAAGCAAATGAAATCGGATAAATCCCTACATCTAGCAATGCTCCCCCACCAAGGCTTGGATTAAGAAGTCTACTTTCAGGCTCCCAACCCATACGGAATCCAAAGTCTGCCTTCACCTGGCGCACATCACCAATCCGCCCTGCCTCCAACCACTCTTTAACCTTAATAATGGGTGGTAGGAAGCGAGTCCACATCCCCTCCATTAAGAACAATTTATGTTCCTTCGCATAACTTACGATTTCTTCTAATTCATTGCTATTCACCGTAAAAGGTTTCTCACATAAGACAGCTTTACCTGCTTGTAAACAAGTCAGTACATTATCTTTATGAAAAGGATGTGGTGTTGCCACATAGATTGCATCTACATCGGGATCATTCACCAAGGCTTCATAACTTCCATACACCTGTGGAATATGATGTTGATCCGCGAAACGTTGAGCATTCTCATTCGAGCGTGATCCTACTGCGTAAATTTCACCATTCTTAGCATGAACCAAATCTTTGGCGAACTGCCCTGCAATCCATCCTGTGCCTAGAATACCCCATTTAATCTTTCTATCATTCGCTTGTACCATTGTATACCTCCTGTAGTGTAATGACGTATATATGTAATAAAAGTATGAATCGAACTGTAACGAATACATTCTTTGAACTACTCATCACAAAAGTGACGAGATTCCTAAGTACAGATACCTAATGGCTTCTAATTGATTAGGCTATCCCCGTAATTCCTACGGTTAGAAGTCTTATCGCTTCATTTCTAAGATTTAAGCTTGCGTTAATATCTCTGTCATGATGGCTTCCGCATTCCGGACAATCCCATTCACGTAATGCAAGACTCTTAACGTCTTTGTTTTTATATCCGCAACTTGAACATAGCAGACTACTAGCAAAGTTCTTACCCACAACTACAACCTGTTTTTCGTACCATTTTGCTTTGTATTCAAGCATGCTTCTGAATTGTGACCATGACACTTCGCTGATTGCCTTGGCAAGATTACCGTTTTTAAGCATATTACTTATTGACAAATTTTCAATACCGATCACATCGTGGTTTTTGATGATTTCAGTAGAGATCTTATGTAAGTAGTCTGCTCTAGCATTAGCTATTTTTTCGTGAATCCGAGCAACTTTCAACTTTTGTTTTTGGTAGTTCTTTGCTTCAACCAGAGGACGCTTTTGTTTCAATGCCAGCTGTTGTCTTCTAGAAAGAATACGCTGTTCCTTTACCATCTTATATTCTAGTGTACGAAAGAATTTTGGATTACCAAATACTTTCCAATCAGACAGAATAGCAAAGTCCTTAAGCCCAACATCTATTCCTACCCTTTTGTTTGTCTTTGGAAGTAGATCTACATTTGTTTCTACTAGAATAGATACAAAGAATTTGCCAGAAGGATGGCGTCTAATCGTTGCATTTAGAATGCGTCCTACAACTTCTCTCGATTTGGAAAATTTCACAAGTCCCAGTTTTGGTAGCTTGATTTTATTCTCTACAACCGTTATATTTCCGTTAGTAAAATTCGTTTGATAGGATTGAATTGGATTCTTTTTGCTTTTAAAGCGTGGAGCATCATTCTGCTTCTTAAAGAATCGCTTGTAAGAATCATCTAAGTTTCTTAAAGCATTTTGCAAAGAGAACTTATCTGGTTCCTTTAGCCAATCTATCTCTTTTTTTAGACTCGTGAGTTCAGAGGAGCATGAAGCATATGTCATACCTTTACCTGTTTCTTTATATAATTCATTCCACTTATTTAGGAAGTAGTTAAATACAAATCTGGAGCATCCTATCGTTTTAGCGATCATCATTTCTTGTGCTTTGGTAGGATAGATTCGGAACTTGTAGGCTTTTTTGACTAACATAGCTTCACCTCACTTTCTGATTTTATTGTATTCCATCAATGACCGTCCCAAAGCTTACTTTTGAACTGCGGAAACTCCTTGAACACATACCCTCGTCCATGTTCTATCTCAGACATATGACACCTCGTAGGTTCAATTTGAACACGTATATTGTAACATATGTTAAATTATTACCATATACTAATCGCTTTGAATGGCTAATTCGCCTATATATTCGACATAACATGTGTCGGCTAATGAAGTCATGTATGAAAAAGAGACCTCCATCGCAGGAAGTCTCTGAAAAACCCAAAAATATTAGTGTAAGATATCGCTACGATAATATCTAAAATTGAACTAAGCTATCTACTCGAACCGGGAGCCCCGTACGTATCGCTTGATTCGCTGCGATCCCAGTTAATATCGATCTTGCTCCGTCGATATGATTCGCAGCACGATTATATTTATCTTCTTGTGGATGACCGAATATGTCATTCAACAATACAGGATCTCCACCTCCATGTCCGCCTTCTGCTTCATCAACTTGAACTTCATATGGCTCGTCAAACATTGGAAATACTTGAATAGACTTTCCTTTTAACGCACCTTCCATCGCTTTATCCCCGCCAGAGTTAACATACGACTGTTCCACGACATTCGCTTCTATTCGTCCTTTGCTACCATTAAAGACAATTCGATAGCCTTCCCAAGGCTGATAAGCTACAAGCGAATAAGTTAGAATCGCTTTACTCTTATATCTGACCATTACGCCCATTGTATCTTCAATGTTAATTCCATCACCAAACACACTCTGATCTCGGCGATAACCATCCTCATGCTCGGCATCTAAATACATGGCTTTTAGATGTTCATTGTCGTCTAGATGTAGAGCAAACGGATCTTCCTTCGCAATCGTATTTCCGGTAGCTCGTTCATAGAACTCCGTTACTCCGCGTTTCTCAGCATTCTCTTTACCGTAGAACATCAAATCTCCAAACGCAAACACGATCTCAGGTTGAGAACCTATCCAAAAATTCACAAGATCAAAATGATGTGTTGATTTATGAACTAGCAATCCCCCGCTATTGCGCTTGTCTCGATGCCAGCGGCGGAAATAATCTGCACCATGTTCCGTATTTAATAACCATTCGAAGTGTACAGAATTCACTTGCCCAATGACATCATCCATAATCAGCTCACGTAACTTGGTATGATGTGGAGCATAGCGATAATTGAAAGTAACACGTACATTCCTACCCGTCCCTTTAACGGTATCTAGAATTTCTTGACACTTCTCTTCATCCACAGTCATCGGCTTCTCCGTCACAACATCGCAACCAAGCTCCATAGCACGAATAATATAAGTATGATGTGTCCGATCTATACTTGTTACGATTACGACATCTGGTTTCTCCGTCTGAATCATCAGATCAAATTGATCTGCTGTATATGTGCTAATCTCTGGATAGTTATACTTTTCTCGCAATAGTTGGTTCGCATAGTTCATTCGAGTCTGATTCATATCACAAAAAGCCACCAACTCCGAGGTATCTCGATACTTCTCTGTTAATGCACCATAGAAAAATTCAGCTCTTCCGCCTGTGCCTACTAGTACATACCGTTTCTTCTGACTCATATAAACTCCTCCTCTGCTTATTACAACAAGAATACCGCAAATAACAACTATATTCACCGCATAATATGTCTATTACTATTTAAATCACGCATTTCTTGCTATAATTCAAATTCAGAGGTGAACCTTATGAATCAACCTTACCATTTACAGTATCATGATCCCTTTCACCGGATTGATCTTGAATATGATCGCAGAATTGGACATTTCAATATGCACCATGATCATATCCATAATCATTATGAAATATATTACTTATGTTCTGGTGAACGCTCCTATTTCATTAAAGATCGAAGCTATCATATTGTAGCTGGTGACCTTGTGTTTATCGACTGTAATGCCGTGCATAAAACATCTGATGTAGGCATTCCAGATCATGAGCGAATCGTAATCTATTTAGGCAAAAACTTGCTTGAACAATTCTATCCTGAATGGTTATCTTTACTTGAAGAACCCTTTACATGGGATGTTCCAATCCTTCGCCTTCCACCACA
Source organism: Paenibacillus crassostreae (assembly GCF_001857945.1). NCBI lineage: Bacteria > Bacillati > Bacillota > Bacilli > Caryophanales > Paenibacillaceae > Paenibacillus > Paenibacillus crassostreae. The sequence continues at coordinate 3,718,735 of NZ_CP017770.1, read as the reverse complement.
TGAGAGTATCTACTTAACGGAATCAATGAATTCAATCAAGAATGAGTTGTTAACGCTGCAACCAAGTAGCTCGCTCCTCTTTCGTCATCGAATTGTTGAGTTACTACTGCACGCTCATCGTCAACAACAACATAACATGCTTCATTCACATGAAGAATCTACACCTATTCATCGCAAAATAGCGGAAATCACTCGTTATCTCAATGATCACCTAGCGGATTCAATCACATTAACAGACGTTGCTAACCACTTCTATATTAGTCCATTTTATTTAAGTCATCTTTTCAAAGAATCAACTGGATTTACATTTAGTAGTTATTTAAGTCTGACTCGAATTAAAGAAGCTCAAAGACTCTTAAGAGAGTCACAACTCTCGATCTCTGAGATTGCTTGGCAATCCGGATTCGAGAATTTCTCCCATTTCGGCAAAACATTTAAAAAAACATCTCACATGTCTCCACGAGATTATCGCAAACAGCATCGGTCAAGCTGAAACGGCTACACCGTCCTTTTAAAGGGCGGTATCCGTCTCTGCCGAAATATAAGGATATAAAGTAAGAAGTGAAACTTATACTTTCTTATATTTTGAAATAAGATCCCTGATCCTTTAACTAGAATAGTTTGAGTAAGTTGCCATATAGATAAATGTAGGAGCAACAAGTTGTTGTCATAAGCTGAAACGGTTACGCCGTCCTTTAAAGGACGGTATCCGTCTCTGCCGAAATATACCTTATTTTAGATACTAATTAGAATTATTATAAAAAAGTATTGATTATATTCTGATAACTGATATTATAAGGATATAATCAAATTTCTTAAGAGGTGGTACTTTATATGACTAATGAAAACAACAAACTAACAACAAGCTGGGGTGCTCCTGTTGGAGACAACCAGAACTCAATGACAGCAGGACCACGTGGACCTGTATTAATTCAAGATGTCCATCTTTTAGAGAAATTGGCCCATTTCAATCGTGAACGTGTTCCAGAACGCGTAGTACATGCTAAAGGTGCGGGTGCACACGGTTATTTCGAAGTTACTAATGACGTATCACAATATACTAAAGCTTCTTTCTTAAGTGAAGTAGGTAAACGTACACCTATGTTTACTCGTTTCTCTACTGTTGCTGGTGAACTTGGATCTGCTGACACTGTGCGTGACCCTCGTGGATTTGCTCTGAAGTTCTATACAGAAGAAGGCAACTATGACATGGTTGGTAACAACACGCCTGTATTCTTCATTCGTGATGCAATTAAATTTCCTGATTTCATTCATACACAGAAACGTCATCCACAAACACATTTGAAAAATCCTAATGCAGTATGGGATTTCTGGTCATTATCACCTGAATCATTGCATCAAGTGACTATTCTGATGTCAGATCGTGGTATTCCAGCAACACTAAGACATATGCACGGATTTGGTAGTCATACATTTAAATGGGTTAACGCTGAAGGTCAAGCTGTTTGGGTGAAATATCACTTCAAAACACAGCAAGGAATTAAAAACCTTGATGTAGATCTTGCTGCCAAGCTTGCAGGTGAGAATCCTGATTATCATACAGAGGATCTATTCAACGCTATTGATAAAGGTGATTTCCCCGTATGGAAGCTTTTCGTTCAGATTATGCCAATAGAAGATGCTGATACTTATCGGTTCGATCCATTCGATGTTACCAAAGTATGGTCTCAGAAGGATTATCCACTGATCGAAGTTGGTAATATGGTGCTAGATCGAAACCCAGAGAACTACTTCGCTGAAGTTGAGCAAGTTACATTCTCTCCTGGTTCATTTGTACCTGGTATTGAAGCTTCTCCAGACAAAATGCTTCAAGGGCGTCTATTCGGATACGGAGATGCTCATCGCTATCGTGTGGGAGCAAACCATAATGCGTTGCCTATCAACTGCCCACACGCTAAAGTAAACACTCATCAACGTGACGGTCAGATGCAACCTACTAATAATGGTGGAAGTTCCGTATACTATGAGCCTAATAGCTATGGTGGAGCTACGGAATCGCCTCAAGACAAACCCGTGCAATTCGAAGTATCTGGTATGGCTGATAGTGTAACTTATGATAGTGATGATCATTATACTCAAGCAGGTGATTTATACCGTCTATTGAGTGCAGAAGAACGTACACGTCTTGTAAGTAATATCGTCGGTGCTATGACTCCTGTTGATAAGGAAGAGATTAAACTTCGTCAAATCGGCCATTTCTATAAAGCTGATCCTGAATTCGGACAACAGATTGCTGATGGACTCGGATTATCTGTAACACAGGCATAATATGTTTCATCATATAAGCAAAAGCGGCAGTTCAAACGTAGATTTCACTACGAATGAACTGCCACTTTATTTTATTGAATTATCATCTACTATGATGACCGTTACAATGATTATTCAAATGCAGGTACTGCAATTTCACCATAGTTATCTTTGAAAAATTGTTTCACTTCTGAACTTGCCATTCTCTCGGCTAACTTCTTGATAGGTTCTGAATCTGCATTGTCTTTACGAGCTACTAAAGTAATCACGAAGTCGGAATCACCATCTTCCGTAATCAAGGCATCCTTCTTAGGTGTCAACCCTAGTGGCTTAGCATAGGCAGGAGTCATAAGAACTAGATCTACATCATCAAGTGTACGAGCCAGCATCAATAGGTCTACTTCTTCGAATTTGAAATTCTTCTCATTCTCGATGATATCAGCTTGTGTTGCCTGAATACCTACCCCTTCTTTTAACTTGATCAAACCATGTTTCTCTAACATAACTAGTGAACGACCAATATTCGTAGGATCATTGGCAATGGATATAGTTGCACCCTCAGGAACATCTTCAATATTCTTATATGTCTTGGAATAAGCTCCATAAATGGCGTTATAGATCGGCTGCACTTCTACCAATTCTGTGCCATTACTCTTGTTGTATTCCTCCATATAGGGAACATGTTGAAAGAAGTTAGCATCAACTTCCTTGTTAGCCAAGGCATTGTTCGGTTGAACATTATCTGATAGTACGACGATCTCGAGATTAATCCCATCTTCCTTCAATTGCGGCTTCACAAGTTCCAATACCTCTGTCATTGGAGGAATCAACGTTGCTACTTTTAATGTAACCTCTTCTTGTATACTATCATTTCCTTCAGCCTGGTTCGTACTATTATTGCCACATCCAGCTACAACCAGCATAAATATAACTATCCCTAATAACATTATCTTTCTATTTCTCTTCATCATAAAACCCTCCATAACTCTCTCTTTATTATCATTTTCAAATTATAATTTAGATTTCATTCGTGGTCCGCTACCTTTTATCCAACATACGCGAAATTAAGCTACCTGTATATTGAATGGTCTGCACCAGAATGATCATAATTATAATCGTAACAACCATAAGTTCTGTCTCAAATCTTTGGTATCCGTAACGAATTGCGAAATCTCCAATCCCACCGCCACCTACGATGCCCATCACTGTCGAGTAGGAAATAAAACTGATGGTAGACGTAGTCATCCCTAACATAAGGCCTGAGCGTGCTTCCACATATAGAAATTTAGTGATCAATTGAATGGTTGATGCTCCCATCGATGTAGCTGCTTCAATCACACCTCTTGGAACCTCTAACAGGGATTGTTCAACCAATCTCGAATAATAAGCAATCGCCATGACAGCTAAGGGAATGGATGCCGCAAGTGTACCGAGAGCTGTTCCAACTACGAAGCGAGTAAATGGAATCAAGAATACAACTAGTAGTAGAAAAGGAAAGGATCTGACAACGTTGACAACTATATTCAACGTACCAAATACGACGCGATTCTCATACAGCTGTCCCTTTCTACACAAGAACAATACAGTCCCTACAGGAAGTCCCACAAGAATTGCTGCAACGATAGATATGGCAACCATGACGAATGTCTCACCGATCGCTTGCCATATTTCAGATTGATACTGCATGATGTAATCAATCATGATTAACCCCCAACTTGCCCCATGTCTGACCATTATTCACTCTAGAAATTTCATCGGACGAAATTGTATTTCCTTGCTCTGTCTGTAATGTCTGGAGCAATTTCCCCTCTGACATCATCGATACCTTGTTGCATAGAGTTGTAATAACATCCATCTCATGTGTGACGATCACGATGGTAACCCCAAAACTCTGGTTGATATGCTTCAGAATACTTAGGATATCTGATGTTGTGTGTGGATCTAATGAAGATGTTGGTTCGTCGCATAATAGTACCTTGGGGCTATTCACTAGAGCTCTAGCAATTGCCACGCGTTGTTGTTGTCCTCCACTTAACATCGAAGGATATTGATCCGACTTATCCAGTAATCCAACAAAATCTAAATATTCCGAGACTCTTTCCGCCCTTTCTTTCCTTGGTATTCCAATCATCTCGAGTGGCATAGCAACGTTACCACTAACCGTACGGTTATGTACTAGATTGAAAGACTGGAATATCATTCCCATCGTTCTTCTTTCTTCTCTAAGTTGCCGATCTGTCAATAACATTAGATCTTTATCGTTCACAACGACGGTTCCTGCATCTGGTCTTTCTAATAAATTGATCATCCTTAAGAGTGAAGATTTCCCTGCCCCACTGCTACCGATAATACCATAGATATCCCCAGATTCAATATGTAGTGATACGGAATCGACCGCTTGGAATTTCCGATTGGCATTAATAAAGGTCTTGCTCACTTGATGTAATGAAATCATTAAGATCCCCTCCTTCTGTAGGGAACTATTCCGCTAATCAGATTATGTAATCTAATGATCCTCACTTACGCCTAAAGCCTTATTCTTTTCCTTAAACCTATCATTATGGGATGATACATAAGCGACTTTCTCAGCAGTTGGATCAATAAACAGCTTAGCGCTATTTAGCGCAAGAACCGCATCAGTGAATGTTCCAGCAATCAATCGAACCTTACTCTTATAATCTACAAAGTCACCAGCACCAAATATACCTGGAAGGTTAGTTTCTAACTTCTCAGACACATTCGTCCACCACTCGCCCATTTCTAGCCCCCAATCTCTAAGGGGACCGAAATCACTCTTCAATCCATGATTAACGATCAGAGCATCAACCTCAATTAACTCCGTTGCACCTGTTTCCATATTGCTTATGGTAACCTGATCAATCGTATCTCCATTGATACTATGCAGTTGATCGACAACGTACGGCACGCGCACAACAACAGATGAAGCCTTCATACGTCTAATATTATTCTCATGACCACCAAATTTATCTCGGCGGTGAACGATAGTTACACTAGCTGCGACTGTCTCTAATTCATTAGCCCAATCTACTGCAGAATCGCCACCCCCTGATATTAACACATTCTTGCCTCGAAAAGGTTCTAATTCTTGAACAGTATAATGAAGATTTGTTATCTCATACCGATCTGCACCTTCAATTTCAAGCTTCGCCATTTGCAGTATACCATAGCCTATCGCCAGAATAACCGTACGTGTCCAATGTTTCTCTCCGGTTGCTGATGTCAGAATGTACGTTCCATCTTCTTGACGTTCTTGATTCGTAATTTGTTGTCCAAGTACAATCGTTGGATCAAATGTCTGGGCTTGCTCTTTGAGCTGGCCCACCAGATTATGACATCGGGTCGGAGGAACTCCCCCTACATCCCAGATCATTTTCTCAGGATATATGAGCATTCTACCACCAAGTTCATCCTTTGCCTCGATCAACTTCGTCTTCAAATCCCTCATACCACTATAAAAAGCTGTGTACATACCTGCGGGACCTCCACCAATAATCGTCACATCGTATAATTCAAGTTGATTACTCACCATTAACCTCCACATAAATCCTAATTTTATGTATTTCATTCATGTGACATTGATTCTCATTATCATTATTATATTGTAAATGAATTATCTACCATTTGGCAATGGACAAATATGATTTCTCGTGTGACCGTATCGTTGCATTGCTTCACTTCTCATCTTTCTGATATAATTCATCATGAAAATTATAACAATGAAGGAAGTGACATGATTGTGCTAAAAGAATTTAAAGCATTCGCACTGAAAGGAAATGTAATGGATCTAGCCATTGCAGTTATCATCGGAGCTGCTTTTGGAAAAATCGTCACATCTTTGGTTAATGATCTACTCATGCCTTTGATCGGGTTACTCCTTGGAGGGTTGAATTTTTCAGGATTGCAATATACTTTAGGTGACGCCGTTCTGAAATATGGCGTTTTCATTCAAACAGTCATCGACTTCGTTATTATTGCCTTCTCTATTTTTATGTTCATTAGATTATTAAGCAAATTTAAACGCAAAGAGGAAATCCAACCTACTGTCGTCCCAGAACCAACAAAAGAGGAAATTTTACTTACGGAGATCCGTGACTTGTTGAAACAACAACGGGGCTTAGACAAATAAATAATTTATTATAAATCATCAAAGTGGGGATCCTATTATAGGATCTCTCTTTGTAATATCTAGTCACAATAGTCTACGCCAATCTAGATAGACTCTCATATATTGTTATCATCTCATAAAAGGAGTGATAGCAATGCGTACCTATTCTAGAAACCCTCTTAGACTCACTCTGTTCTCTGGAGCTAATTATACAGGGAGACGAATCCAATTTAGACATGGAGAAGTAGCTGTTCGAAATCTAGGAGCATTTCAATTCAATAATGAGCTTACTAGCTTCAGGCTTAGAAATATCGTAAATCCACATGAAGTTACGTTGGTCTTATTCTCTCGCAATAACTTCCAAGGTAACATGCGCGTATTTCGTGGGAATCAGAATATTGGCAACTTAGCAAATCATAACTTCAACAATGTCGCCTCATCCTTTATTTTAGTTCGTTGTAGACTATCCGATCAACAAATCCGTCAAATCCAACGTACATGTACTCCACCTAGCGATATTCTTGTTATCAAGAACTAACCGATTCTATCCAATGTAGCTACGGGAAATCTGGAATCGCATAAACGCGATTCCAGATTTATAACTTGCTAGTAGCAACACTAGGCTAATTGAAGTTGTTTAAGTTCTTGAAGCGTCTGAATCATATGATCAATTAACTCAGGGATATCTTCCATTTGTTCTTCATTTATCTTCCTCCCGAAAATGACTTCAATGATGTTCATATGAAAGGGTTGTTCTTGACCATATTTATAACTTAAGGTTTGCGACGCTTCGATCTCAGATTTCCATATTTGCTTGAGAATCTCATTAATCGCTCTACATTCTATCTCCACATTCTGGATTTGCATATAGAATCTTAACCGCAAAGTGCATGCTGGTTTTTCACCTGGTAATTCTAGAATCTCTGCGGCTAGATCTTGAAGTAATGCTTCTAATGAAATTTCTGCCGTGATATCTCGATGCTCCGGAAGAACACATTGAAGTGCAAACTCCCTACCCATTACAGACATTTCCATACGATCTCTTCGATGAGTTATCAGAATTGTGCCCTCAAGATTATCTAAGTCATATAAGTGATTCTCGATTGCTACTTTTAAGTTCTCGTAAACTGTAGGATCGGAAATCATTAGACGATATCCGCTGGAAACTTCAGACCGATCTGACGTCTAGCTTCTTCCATGACTTCTGCGACAGCTAGAGAAATGTCTATTGAATTAATGGAACTTTCACGCTGCCCATTCTGAATCAACCCAATAAACTCTTGAATTTCATAGAACATAGGTTCATGAACCTGCGGTCTGGTGAGATCCTCAATGGTACCATCTCTATAATGAATTTTCACATCATAAGGTGCACTAATCTTATCAATAATCATCGTTCCATTCTCTCCCTGAATTTCAGCAGGCAAATAAGAATCCGTGATTTTAGAATGCATAACAATAGCATCCATATCTTTGTAATTCATAACCATACTTCCTTCACCATCAATTCCTGAAGATAAAAGAACGCCTACGGCCTTTACAGAATCTGGCTTCCCAAACAATGTCACCAAAGGATAAAGACAATAGATCCCTAAATCCATTAATGATCCATTAGAGAATTGTGGGTTGAATGCATTCAGAACATTGCCTTGTTTAAAAGCATCAAAGCGTGAAGAATATTGACAGTAACTCGCAAAGTATCGCCGTATCCGACCTATTTTATATAAATTATCTTTCATTATACTGAAGTTCGGCATCAATGTTGACTTTAATGCTTCCATTAAAATAACATTGTTCTTCTTCGCTGCAGCAATCATTTCCTTCAATTCAGTCGTATTAGAAGCTAAGGGTTTCTCACATAGAACATGGATCCCATGATCCATACATATGATTGCTTGCTCCGCATGAAAAGAGTTCGGACTCGCTATGTACACAGCATCACACTGATTACTCGATACCATATCCTCTAAATCAGTAAATACTTTAGGTTGATTAAATTTTTTAGCGAAGTTATTTCCCTTTTCTTCTGTTCGGGAGTACACCGCTGTTAGTACAAATTGCTCCGTCTCAATCGCTGCTTGAATGAAACGTTCTGTAATCCAGTTGGTACCGACTATACCGAATCGTATCATAAAGTGACCTCATTTCTATTCGATGTGATTTAATTAATATCATTCTCTCATTCTCATTAATTCATGTCCACATTTTTAAGCCTTTTTATCTGGTAACATAACTTTCGATCATTTGTAATCATACTGCAATCTAATTTTCATCTGGCATTAATGTAACCAAGGTACAATGAAGTTACCCCTTTTAGTATATATATATAAATTTCGAACCCACAGCCCGTAGCTGTGGGTTCCTTTTTGTACTACTATTCATTATATACTATGCGGTCATAGCCCGAATTGCTTGTACAGAGTATTTATTTAAACCAGCCCTTTTCCTTAAATCGAGTAACTGCTTCAACGCGGTTGCTAACACCAAGTTTTTCAAGTATACCTGAAATATAATTTCGTACTGTTCCCGTAGTTATAAACAATTGTCCTGCAATTTCCTTTGTGTTCTTACCATCTGAGATCAGTTGGAGAACTTCCTTTTCCCGTTCTGTAAGTTGGCTCTGGCTCTGTTGACTATACGCGTCATCTACTAGCTCTGGCGCATAGATTCGACGACCAGCCATGACACTGCGAATACAACTAGCTAGCTCCTCGCTTGGACTATCTTTTAACATATAACTACGAACACCAGCTTTTAATGCACGTTCGAAGTATCCCGGACGGGCGAATGTTGTTAATATCATGACTTTACAGTTGAGATTCTTCAGCTCCTCGGCTGCATCAAGACCACTCTTCGCAGGCATCTCTATATCCATGATACAAATATCTGGTTTATGAAGATGTACCAACTCAATCGCTTCCTCACCATTACTAGCTCTTCCGACAACAGTCATATCATCTTCCAAATCAAGTAGAGCAGCAAGAGCTCCCAACAACATTCTTTGATCCTCAGCAATAACTATTCGAATCATATACTACCCTCCTCTTTAGGGTTCTTGACCACATTCGGAACGGTAATAATGAGCAAAGTTCCCTCCTTCGCCTTCGATACGATTTCTAGTGATCCATTCACGAATTCTAATCTTTCCATCATACCACGGAGTCCATTACCTCTCACTCGACTATTCTCATTGTCCATACCAATTCCATTATCTTTCACCTTGATTACTAATCCAGTTCGTGTGGATTCTATAGAAATTGTACAAGTAGTCGCTTCACTATGTTTAATCACATTCGTAACAGCTTCCTTAAGACACATACTAAGTACATTTTCTATAAGTAGAGAAGTGTTTTTTAATAAAGGATCGCCTTCGACTACACATTCAATATCTGCCGCTTTTAGTATTTGACTCACTCTGAATATCTCATCTTCTACTCTTGTTCCTCGCATTTCCGTTACCATTTCTCGTACTTCCTTTAATGCACTTCTTGCTGTTTGACGAACATCGTTTATTTCTGCTTGGGCTTTTGAGATGTCCTTGGACATTAATTTACTTGCAAGATCACTCTTCAATCCAATAAGAGATAACTTCTGCCCCAAAGTATCATGTAAATCGCGAGCAATTCTTTGCCGTTCTTCCAACTTAACAAGTTCAGAAATCTTCTTATTTGCATCCTCTAGTTGACCTTGCAACTTATCATTCTTATTCCTATTATACGTGTTCACAGGAAGCAGAATGACACCTATCAGACTCATAAGTATAAAAGGGAATTGTGAAATAAATAGGGATCCTTGGGAGACAAATCCGTAATTGACGCTAACAAAAGTAGTCACTAGATGAATGCAATATAACGTAATAAATCCCGCCTTACTCTGAATATTACCAATGAATAGCGCTAAAAAAATAGCAAAATAAACATAACCAAAAAGTAAGGTCATGCTTAATGATATGATAATTTGAAGACTCGTCCATATATAGATTGGCCAACCCTTTGTAACAAAAGACAGCACATAACATCCTAAAAAAACAAAGGTCATAATAATACCAGATGTGATCTGGATTGGTGAAGAGGAACGAAATATGAAATAAAAAGGGAGGATACATAAGACGACCCATACATAAGGACTTAGTCCAGTACTCTTATGAAAACTATGGTACCATTTCTGCATGGTCGTCCACCCTCTTCTTCTATTCCACTTGAATTTGATTGTATTCTATCATAATTTTAGTTAGCAAATATAATTATTTTTCTTGTACACTAGGTCGGATCGCTTTTGTATTGTTACTTTTAGAGTTAGCTTCACGAAGACGACGCTTCATATCACTGAAGCTGATAAATACTTTATTCTCCTCATCCCACAGACGGAAACTTAACGATTTAAGACTCGCTTTAATTGTAATTGTTGTAGCCTTCTGTAAAGGGGGTGTTGCATTGTGAGCTTCTTCTAAATGGTAGTTCGGCACTTTAGGATTCAAATGGTGAACATGGTGGAAACCAATATTACCTGTGAACCATTGAAGTACCTTAGGAAGTTTATAATACGAACTTCCATCTACCGCTGCTTTTACATAATCCCACTCATCTTCATTCTCAAAGTAGGAATCCTCAAACTGATGCTGTACATAGAACAACCATATTCCAAGACATCCTGATACAAAGAATACTGGACCTTGCACCAAAACAAATGCTTGCCATCCTATAGCCCATATCAACAATGCATAGATGGATACAATAGAAATATTCACAACATAGGTATTAATACGCTCCTTACGTTTTGCTCCTTTGCGGTTAAATCGATATTGGAACAAGAATACAGCTATCGGACCAATCCCAAACATAACTAACGGGTTGCGATAGAAACGATAAGCCAAGCGGTTCAACTTAGAAGCTTCTGCATATTCATCAACGGTAAGTAGCCACATATCTCCTGTACCACGTTTATCTAGATTACTACTCGTTGCATGATGCATGGAATGACTGTATTTCCACTGTTCGTAAGGAACCAACGCGACGATTCCCGTAATCGTTCCAACGATTTTATTGGCTAATTTATTTTTGAAGAATGATTGATGCGTACAATCATGGAAAATAATAAAGGTCCTAATCACAAATCCAGAAGTGACAATCGCCAATATGATGGTCAGCCAATAAGAAACGGAAAGACTCAGATATGCTGCATACCACATTACTACTAGTGGTCCTAATGTATTTATAAGTTGTCTTACACTCGACTTCATTTCAGTTTTTTCATAGGGGGCGACTTTTTTCCTCAAACTAACTTGTTTGGCTTCAGACATTGCAAGTTCCTCCTCAAATTTGTCGCTGATCACATTCAATATTAACATCAGCGTACTTTACTCCCTTAGTATATGGGATTCAACATCATCGTTGTAGGCATAAACGTCAAGTCTGGAGTATGACATTTGTCATACTCCAGTAAATTTATTCCACATTATTATTTGACTACATCCTAATATTCTCCCAACGGTAACGTTTAATTCATTCTTTAATTGATTGATGTATATGAATTCTATCAAGCAGAAACGGCTATACCGTTCTTTTTCAAGGAGTTTATAGTTTCTTATATATTTAGAAAAAAAGGGTAGACCATGAATTGCCTTGGTCTACCCACTTGAAATCTTCTGATTGGTATTTTGTTATAGTGCACTTCCACCGTATAAAAATCTTTTCTCCCAATGTGTACCATCAATTTTACTAGTAGTCACACCACCTGATTCCTTAGAATACGTGTGGAGTATTTTGCCATTACCTAAATAGATTCCGGTATGTGTGATTTTAGCCTTTGATTTATTTACATTAGAATAGGCAGATGCCTTAGTTCCTTTATAGGACATGAAATACATAAGATCGCCACGTTTCAGTTGCGTCCAATCCTTCTTCGCATTTCCCTTATCCTTCACATATTCTCCTTGAGCTCGTGAATCCGCCGGTAAAGTTATTCCAAAAGCATCTTTAAAAATTTGACGTATGAAATCAGAACAATCAAACGTTTTGGTGTTAGAACGACTTGAACCGTACTCGTAAGGGGTTCCTAAATAATCCATACCAGCAGCTATGACTTTTTCAACATTACTACTTGTTGAATTATTGTTACTGGAATCTCCCGAGTTATTGTTCGAAATTGCTTTAGTATATTTAGACGAAGATGAAACATATCCAATTTTACCGTTAGTATCCTTAACCTTAAGCCAATAGGATCCAGATTGGCCAAGAACAACAATATCCTCACCTTTTTTGAGCATACGGATCACGCTTGAAGAAGTAGATGGTGCCTTTCTCATATTTACGCCCCAAATGATTTCCGATGTAGATGTAGCCGCTTCAACTTGTTTAATTAAAGCAGTTGTAGACAAGCTACCAAGTAGCATGACTGCGGTAAGTGATGCAGTTAATACTTTTTTGCGAATCTTCATGTTGTAATTACCTCCTAAGATGTGTTTGTTTCTGTATGCTTGTCCTTTATTGTAAATTTCTTTCTCTTGCCCGATAATCGGTCCATAGTCATAATTTATTTTTCATAGACCAGGCACTATGTCCTAGCGCATTTTCTTATTTCAGGGTAAAAATGGCAATTACTAATATAGTGATATTATTGTAACAATAAGGTTACAACATTGTAACCTTACGTTTTATAGCTCATATCACTGATTTGTGATAGACAAATCAGACTTTATTTAGAGTAGGTATTTAGGCCTGAATAATAAAATCAACTTTGCTCACATTTTCCATTAATTACTATTGATGATTTAGGGCTATTCTCATGAACGATCCTCTCAAACTTTTATTTTTTATATTCAAAAAAGGCCTTAGGGAAGCACTTCATCCCTAAGACCTTTTCTCTATTCGAGTATTTAAGATTTATTTAACTTCCGTAACTCCAGTTACTACATCTTCATTAGATACATCAAATGTGGATTTATATTCTTCACTAGCAAAATATACATTTCCTTCAACATAAACATCGCCTACAAAAGTTCCGCCTTGAATTTTTGCATTTTCACTTTTTACTGTCATCTTAGGTTTATACAAATATAAATTCCATTCATAATTCGTTCGTAATAAGCCCTTTGCATTTACTTATTTCTTATATTAAACTTAAAAAAAGGAATTGAAACCCTTTGGAATTGTTGAGGTGAACCCATGAATAAGGAAAATGATAACTTATCTATACCATCTACTAAATATATGATTACAGGAGACTCTATTTCGAAGGGTGTCATATATGATGAATCGCGTAGTAAATATGTTCTTCTAGAAGACAATTATGTTTCCCTCATGCAAGGGAAATTAAAAGGCGTTGTTCGAAATACAGCTAGATTTGGAAATACACTTATTAAAGGACTTGGAAATCTAACAAAAGACATTCAAAAGGACAAACCTGATTTTGTACTGATCGAGTATGGTGGAAATGATTGTGACTTCAATTGGAATGAAATAGCTCAGAATCCGGATGCTGAACACAGTCCGAAGACGGATTTCAATGTATTTGAAAGCATGCTTAGAGAATCAATCTACTATCTTAAAAGCCAACAAATTACACCAATCTTGATGAACCTCCCACCATTAAATGCAGATAATTATTTCAAATGGGTTAGTCAGAACAATCCAGTGGCAGCATCTAATATTCTGAAATGGTTAGGTAGTGTCACCAAAATCTATTGGTGGCAAGAACGCTATAACTCAACGATCGTTAAGGTAGCAGAGAGTACCAAAACACGAATAATTGATGTAAGAGGTGCCTTTCTTGAATATCCTGATTTCACTAAATTCATATGCATAGATGGTATCCATCCGAACAAAGAAGGACATCGTATCATCTCAGATAAAGTATTAGAATTCATCAGAAATAATGACTTCCATTTACTGCGAGATGACATTGAAATAGGTTACCAAGGATAAAAAATGTTCGTTCAACGAATATCTAAACGGAGGTTACATAGTAATGGTACCAGATCGCAAAAGTAACTTGTGGAAATTAGTTCAATCCTGGTGGATCCTGCTTACTTTAATTATCTTTTTAAACTGGTCCGCCTTTTTCTATATTGCCATGAGAGTGAAGAGTAAACCTTTTGCACTTTGGGGCTTAGTATATACAGTAGCTTGTTTTGGGGGAGTGATCGGTTTAACCTCTTTCGAGCAAAATAGCTGGCAATCTAATGTTGGATTTTCCATTTTTATCTTTGGTTGGATCATATGTATTCTACATGCATTCAAGGTTAGAAAAGAATTTCTACTTCGATTAGAAGCCCGTCAACTGTCTTCACATCGTGATGAGTCCGACCTGAAGCGAAGGATTGAATCTGAGTACGGAGTTGACTTCGATGTACCTGTACTGGATTCGCATAAGCAGAAGCTTCCATCAACGATCCCGACAAGAGGTCGTGTAATACGACAATCGTCGCATGAATAATTCATGAAACAGGTCTATAGATTACAAAATATATTGAAAGATTCCCAAGTCGGAAGGTTGGCTTGGGAATCTTTTTGTAATTAGAACCTCATACTAACAGTTTCAGACTTATTCCTTCTTATGGCAACAAAGCAAAGAATCAAAATAATGAATGTAGTAAGAATACTTCCCTCCGCAAAAAACACTCCAATCAGGAATATATTTAACAGTGGGAGTGGTGCCACGATCATACTTGTCATAGATGCAATACGTGAGATCTCCGCGATGAACTATAAATCTCTGCCACCAGCTCCAGCGCCTTTATCCCTTCAGCACCATCCAACCAAAACTTGTGTCCACTAAGAACATGCTCATAGAAGTCCTCAATAAGCCTCTTATGACCGGTGCCCCAATAAGATTTGCCTTCCGAAGCGCTGAATTGTGGCTCGCATAGCAGGGTTTCCTTCCCATCCTTCCAAAGATACAAACGATCTCTGCGGAGGTTGAGTGTTCCCTCATCGAATACTAGCTCCATTTCCACCGGAGAATTATGAAGATAAGTATTCGTTCCATAAAAAAGCCCAGTAACATGATTAGCGAATTGGATATTCGCATGAGCGGTATCCTCCACCTCAATGACTCCATCTAGCACATCTGTGGTAATATTACCTTTCACTGAGGCGATTTCTCCACCAAACCATTGAAGCAGGTCTAAGGTATGGATAGTCTGGTTAATCAGAAGACCGCCACCCTCCGTAGACCAGCGCCCTCTCCAAGTACTATCTCTATAGTAGTCTTCACTCC
Source organism: Paenibacillus crassostreae (assembly GCF_001857945.1). NCBI lineage: Bacteria > Bacillati > Bacillota > Bacilli > Caryophanales > Paenibacillaceae > Paenibacillus > Paenibacillus crassostreae. The sequence continues at coordinate 3,703,125 of NZ_CP017770.1, read as the reverse complement.
GATACCAGGTTACGATTCCCTTCATGCAGAGCAACTTCCCAAACATCCCTGAATCTATGATCTTTTTGATCTGAATGGAAGCTTCGTTATAACGGTTCTGGAACACTACACCAAGCTGTCTCTTACTATCCTGCGCAGCTTCATGCATTCGCTTGGCTGAAGGAAGATCCACAGCAATAGGCTTCTCAGTTAGAACATGTTTCCCTGCACGTAATAATTCAATAGCCATTTCTGCATGAAGATCATGGGGTGTACAGAGATGCACAACATCAATTCGGTCATCATTTAGAATTTCTCTATAATCATTGATGGCGTGGCAGTCAAACTCTTTTCCCGCATGTGAAGCTTTATCAGAATCTATGTCCACAACCGTGAGCAGACTAACACCTTTTATACCTGTTATTGTTTTAGCATGGAGAGGGGAAATGGCTCCGCAGCCAATAATGGCCACTCCAAGTTCATTCATCGATTCTTCTCTCCTTTCATCATTTTTTTACGATCTGTGTGTCTCTTGGGTTAGATGGGTAGCTTGAGCTTGAGCCTTCAGGCATAGCTCTGCAGCTTTGAAGACATGGGCTTGCGTCATTGCTAATTCTGTTCGATTCAAACAATCGAGGATCAGCTCACCAAAGAAAGGAAATCCAATCTTCCCAGCCACGTGTTCGTAATGCTCCCCTTCCCCGTTCACCCAGTACACGTGATCCGGTGTATTCGATCGTCCAATATCACTGTATTTGCGCAGTTCAATGTACCCTTCAGTTCCCATAATCATCGTACGACCATCACCCCAGGTTCCCAGCCCAGCAGGCGTAAACCAATCTACTCTGAAATATTGGGTAGCCCCATTATCTCCCACAAGAGATGCATCACCAAAGTCTTCTAATTCGGGATAAGTCGGGTGATTATAATTAGCTACCTTACTATGAACAACGGATGCATCCTGACAACCTGCATAATACAGGAACTGCTCAATCTGATGGCTGCCGATGTCGCATAGTATGCCACCATAGTTCTCTCTCTGGAAAAACCATTCCGGTCGACTAGTAGCATTCAATCGATGTGGTCCTAATCCAATAACCTGAAGCACCCGACCAATAACCCCTTGTTGGATCAACTGTCCAGCATATATAGCGCTCTCAACATGTAGTCTCTCACTGTAATAAACCATGTACTTTTGATGGGTCGCTGCTACCACAGCTCTAGCAGCTTCAAGCTGTTCTAGTGTTGTAAAAGGCGCTTTATCCGTAAAATAATCTTTTCCATGAGTCATTACTTTAATTCCTATGGGACCTCTTTCAGAGGGAACCGCTGCTGCTGCAACTAATCGAACCTCAGGGTCTTCTAGCACTTCATCTATGGATTTAGCTACTCTGACTCCCGGATAT